>JASFOV010000618.1:0-3006 GCA_050116355.1 Anaerolineae bacterium | reverse complement strand
CGGGCATTGCCCCGGATCGACACAACCTGACTGACATGTCCGCCCAATGTCGGATCGATAATGGCCACCTCGCCGCTTTCTGGCCCACAGCCATAGATCTCGTCCCGTTGGGCGGGCGGCTGGGGGATCCCCTGGTCGCGTACCCAGTCGGCCGCTTCGGGCGGATAGACTTCGTACACGCGTTCTTCCACCAACTCGGGTGGCGTGCAAGCTGTGGCCAACTTGCCCGTCTCGCGGTTCACCCGCTCCACGCGGTGGATGTTGCAATACTCGGTGGGCTCGGTCCCTTCGATGAACAAAGCATTCACCCGGTTGGGACAATGCTCGCTGGGCAGCAGGCCGGACACGGCACACACTTCTACCCGGGTCAGGCCGGCTGGTCTGGGGAAGTTTTCGATAACCTCGCCCAGCAGGCGTTCGGCGTGGCCCTCCTTGTAGATACGCTCCATGACGTTGTGCCACACCGGCCCGGCGCCGCGCGAGCTCGACACCCCTTCCATCGGGGTGTTGTCGTTGTTGCCCACCCAGACACCGGTCACGATCTGGGGCGTATAGCCAATGGTCCACACATCGCGAAAGTCGGTGGTCGTACCGGTCTTGGCCGCGGCGGGCCGGCTCAATCGCAAGGCGCTATTGCTGCCAAAGGCCGCCGCCCGCGAATTGTTGTCCGAAAGGACGTTGGTCAACAGAAACGCTTCCTGAGGCGAGAGCTCACGGCCATCGGCCAGAACCACATTGCGGACCTCCGGCTGGGTGTACTCCCACAGGACGTCACCATTCTTGTCCTCAACCCGCAGGATCGAAACAGGATCCAACTCGCGAAAGCCGGGGCGCGGCAACTCGGCGGGTTGGCCCACCATCGCGCCACCATTGGCAAAGACGCTGTAGCCATAGACCATATCCAGCAGCCACACCTCGCCGCCGCCCAAGGTCAGACTCAAACCATAGTAGTCCAGGTCCTTGTTCAGGGTATTGATGCCCATGGCGTGCGCCGTGCGAATCACGTTGCCCACGCCGACCAGATCCAAGACCTTGACTGCTGGGATGTTGTAAGAACGGGCCAAGGCCGTGCGGAAGCTCTGCGGGCCGTGGTATTTGCGATCATAGTTCTCGGGACAGTATGGCGGGTTAGGATAGTCATCAAAACAGGTGCGGACGTCCATGACCATCTCAGCAGCAGTGTGCCCCTGGTGGAACGAAGTCACGTAGCTGAACGGCTTGAAGGAAGAGCCCGGCTGGCGGGGTGCGACCGCTACGTTCACATTGCCATCGATCTCATCATTCCAGTAGTCGATACTGCCGACCATGGCCAAGATCTCGCCCGTCTGGGCGCGGATGACGACCACCGCCGCATTGGACACATCCTTGCCCTGCTCTTGGAGCTTGAGCACCTGCGCCCGGGCCTCTTCCTCGACGATGCGGTTGATATCCAGATCCACCGTGGTGTAGACGTTGAGCCCGCCCCGATAGACCAGGTTGGTGCCGAAGCGGTCCTCTAGTTGCTTGCGCACATATACGGCAAAGTGAGGGGCAAGGATGTCATAGCGCTTGAGCATCGAGGTATAGACGCTCAGTTTGTCGGCATAGGCAGCATCCGCCTGGGTCTGGGTGATAAATCCCTCTTCCGCCATCCGATCCAGCGCGATCCGCTGTCGCTTCTTGGCCTCATCTGGATTGTCGATGGGGTTCATGGCCGGATACTGGACAATGGGTGCCAGCATGGCGCTTTCAGCCAGCGTCAATTCCTGGGCATGCTTGCCGTAATATACCTGAGCAGCCGCCTCGACACCAATGGCCCAGTTGCCATAATAGTTGGTATTGAGGTACCATTCCAAGATCTGGTCCTTGGAATAGAGCCGCGAGATCTCGAGGGCCAGGATCGCTTCTTTGATCTTGCGGGCGTAGGATTTGACGTACCGCTCCTCCTCAGGAATGAGGATGTTCTTGATCAACTGGACGGTGATGGAGCTACCGCCCTGGATCTGACCACCCTGCAGGTTTTGGACAAAGGCGCGGGCGATACCGGCCGGATCAATACCGATGTTGCTGTAGAAGGTCTTGTCCTCAAGAGCAATGGTCGCATTGCGTAGATCTTCGGGGATCTGTTCGAGCGGTAGCAAGGTGCGGTCACCGCGCCGGGGATCGATGACCTCCATGAGCAACACCTGCCCGGTACGGTCATAGATCTTGGTCGTCTCAAAGTCCTCTTGGGCCGTTACGATCTCGTTCGGATCGGGCAAGTCTTTGGCGTAAGAGGCGTATACGCCAACCGCGGTACCGATACCGGCCACAACAGAAGCCACCATGCCGACCACCAAAATCACGGCCAGCACAGCGGCCACGCGCATCACGATCCGGCCCGCACCCCCCTTGGCCTTCTGGCGGCGCTCCCGGCGACGGCGCATCAACCAGGCCCGTTGCGTTGTATCCATACCTTCACCTCAATCCAATGTCCGAATCACCTACCATCCACCAACGACAAAGGGGCAGCAGATCGCCAGGCGACCGTCTCCCCCCTTCTCCACCGGCCCATGGTAACAGAAAACCGCTGAAAATGCAAACACTGGAGCAGCCCGCAACCGGCTGGTTTTTGCCGGCTGGCCCACGGTTTCCCCACGGTTCCGCTGCGCCCGCGAACCATGGCTAACGGGACCTAGATACGACGCACCTTGCGCAACATCCGCTGCATCTGGGCCCGACGCTCGTAGCTCGAGCCGGGCTCAACCCCCTCTAGCTCTTTCACACTGTCCAACTGCTGGAGTTTGGCCAAGTCTTGATCGTCCGCATACCAGTGGACCAACCCACAACCGGGACAGATCCAGGAACGAGTTGTCGCCCGGATCGACTCTTGCCGCTCACCTCCAGCCGGCGGAACGTACGACACCGGAACGTCCGGCTCAAACGGCCCAACCAGGCCCGCCCCGCAGGCAGTACATACTCTCGAATCGCCCATGGTTGCTCCACCCAATCTCAAAGGAATCTGACCAACGCCGCCCTACTCGGCGG
>JASFOV010000617.1:0-3010 GCA_050116355.1 Anaerolineae bacterium | reverse complement strand
CGCCCACCTTTTCCAGCAGTCGCATACTGGCCTGATGGATCTGCTCGATCTCCTCTGCTGTTAGAATCTCGAAATAGTTGGAACTCACTCCTTCCCTCCTCTATTCCCCTGCGTTGGGCAGTGTTAGCAACACAAACCCCGCATAGGGCATGATACCGATGGATGCATTTCCGCTGTGATGGCCGCATGGGATCTGTAGCTGCACGGATGTCACCCTTCCCTAATGCCGTCCACGAAGGAAGCTGTCCCCTTCGTACACGACCCCTTCCGCATAGCGAGTGGGGCGCAGCAGGTTGTCCTCAGGCGCCATCTCGCCGGTGACCAGTCTGGCGATCCGCCGGCCTGCCTCGGGCGAGAGCATGACCCCTGCCCAATAGCCACAGTTCACGTAAAAGCCAGGCACTTCGGGTACAGGCCCGATCAGCGGCTGTTCATCGGGTGTGTACACATACTGTCCAGCACTGGGGTGCACATCCTCGCCTTTGAGCTCATCCGCTATCTCCTCCCAGAAAGGATTGAGGCGGAACAGCTTTTCTAGGACGATGGCTGTGAATTCCCAGTCGGTCGGCAACTCTTCGGCAGGTTCACCGGCGGGCTCATCCGGATCCACCCAAGCGATATAGGCCCCGCCGGTTTCGGGCCGCCAGTAGGCGTCCTCGACCAGGTCAATGGTCAGCGGCGCGTCGAGCGGGATCTGGGGCTTGGGCGAGATGAACACTTTCTGGCGACGCACCGGCTCGAGAGGCAGGTCCAAACCAGCCAGCCGGCCCACCACGCCGGCGAACGGCCCCGCCGCATTGATCACGGTCCGGGTGCTGATGGCACCGTGCGTGGTCTCTACAGCACTCACGCCTTGGGCATCCTGTCGGATGCCCGTTGCCTTGGTGTTCAGCAGAAAGCGGGCAGTACTCCCCTTGGCAAAACCCTGTGTAGCCTCGTGGGTCGACAACCAGCCATCCTGCTGGCGAAACGTGGCCGCGGCCACGCGATCCGACAGGTAGGGGAAGCGGACCAGCAACTCGTCATGATCCAAGAACTCGGAGTCGGTGACCCCTAGCTTGCGGTGTTTCTCTACAGCGCTTTTGAGCTCATCGATCTGGCTTTCATCGTCGGTGACAAACAGGTAGCCCTGGTGACGGATCGAGATGTCATAGTCGGGGATGCCGATCACCTCTGCAAAGTCTTCAAAGACCTCGATGCTGGGCAGGGCCAGCTCGGCCATCGGTGGTTCAGTGAACTGGGCGCGGAAACATTCGATGGAGTTGGGCGTCGTCAGCGTAGACAATCCATCCCGCATCTCCAGCAGCACGGCGTCCAGACCAGCGCGCGACAACCAGAACGCCGTGGCCACGCCGACGATGCCGCCGCCGATGACAACCGCGTCGGCGGATTTGGGGAATGTCTCAGCCGAAGGTACAAATACCCTACCCATGCTATGCCTCAGCCTGCTGCACGTCTTCTTTGGAAAAGAGGCTCCTCACCTTTGCCCTAGCCCAGTCATAGATCCCCGAAAAGCCGGCAGGATAGTAGATCATGACCAGAATCATCAACACCCCATAGATGACCAGGTGCAGACCCGGCAACTCGGTCAGATTGGAGCGCAGAGCCTCGATGCCAAAGACAAAGGGGAAGGCGACGAACATGCCGCCCCACAAGCTGCCTCGGCCGCCGATATAGGCCAAGGCAAGAACCTCAACGGTCTTGGAGGTATGCATCAGGGTCTGAGGTGTTAGCGAGCCAAAGTAGTGGGCGTAGAAGCCACCCAGCCAGCCGGCGAAAAAGGCCGACAAGGCAAAGTTGAAGACGCGATAGTAGGTGGGATTGATGCCCGAAGCGCGAGCTGCGTCAAAGTTTTGGCCGATGGCCTTGAAGGCCAATCCAAAATGCGAGCGCGTCACGAGCTTGAGGACAATATAGACCGCAAGCATCATCACCAGGATGATGTAAAAGTAGGGCCGGTTGGACGTCGTCTCCAAGAAGGTAACAGGATTCATGCCCAAGGGTCCACGGGTCAGGTCGGTCAGGTTGCGCACGATACCCATGAGGGCGATGCCCACAAACCAGGCCATCACCGCGGCAAAAATGCCGCGCAAGCGCAGCGTCAGCATGCCCAGCGCCAGCCCCAGTACACCAGCCACGATCGCGCCAAACCAGATACCCACCCAGGGTGACCAGCCGGGCTGGACGGCAAGGACAGGTGAGGTATTGGCCAAAATGGCCGAGGTGTAGGCACCCAACCCCAGGATTGCGGCGAAACCAAAGTTTACGACACTGATATAGCCAGCTGTAAAGTCAAAGGCAACCGCCTGGGCAGCCAAGAAGGCGCCCATGATCAGCCAGCGCAGGATATGCTCCTGGTTAAAGGGTGGAATATAGGGCAGGAGAAAGAGCATAATCACCAGGACCAGACCCAAGGGTGTGAACCCGACGACCTGTAGTCCAGACGTAATACGATTCCAGATTCCGTTTTGATGGTCCATCCCTGTTCTCCTTTGAACCCTACTGTTCCTGAACGCCTTTGACTTCGCTGCCAAAGATGCCGGATGGGACGAGAATGAGGATGATGATCATTACGATGGTGGGGATCACATCCTCCCAAGCGATGCCGATGAACTGCTGGGTGGCTGTCTGGAGTAGGGCGACCAGAAAGCCGCCCACAATGGCGCCATAGACATTGCCCAACCCAACGAGCATCACCACGTACCAGGCAAAATACAATGGCTTGAGACCGACGGTGGGATAGGCCTGGAACATAAAGAGCAAAGCCGCACCTGCCATCGCAGCGGTGGCCGTGGCCAGGGAAAAGGTGAGCGTGTGGATAAAGCCGATGTTGATGCCTACCAGCTCCGCCCCTGTCTCATCCTGAGATACGGCCCGGATGGCCCTTCCGGTTCGGCTCCGCTGTAGAAAGAAGGTCAGGACAGCAATGGTTATAATCGCGATGGCGAATGCCCAAAGCCGGTCCACCGACACGCGTACGCCCAAGAACTCAATAGGCGGCACGTCGTAG
>JASFOV010000616.1:0-3026 GCA_050116355.1 Anaerolineae bacterium | reverse complement strand
GATGACCTGTTCATCGTGAATGTGGAATGGCTTCGCGAACTGGCGGCCAAGTTCCCTAGAGCGGTGGGCTTGCCCTTTTTCTGCAACGTCCGAGCCAATCTGGTGACGCACGAAAAGGTGGAGTTACTGAGGGAGGCAGGCTGCGCCAGCGTTGGTATGGGTCTGGAGACAGGTGATCCGGCGTTGCGAAACCGGGTTCTGAAACGAAACCTCTCCGATGAGCAGATTGTCCAGGCGAGTCGCCTTATCCGCGAGGCAGGCATCCAGTTGCTGACAACCAACATGGTGGGTCTGCCAGGTGGATCGCTCAAGTTGGATTTTGTCACGTTAGCCCTGAACCACGCCTGCCAACCAGCCTATGCCAACGCCTTCTTGTACCAGCCTTACCCCCGCACCGAGCTAGGCGAGTACACGCGGGAGCACGGCTATCTGGAGGGGTCTATTGACGACATCGATCCCTCGGCCTGGGAACGCTCGGTACTCCGTTTCTCTTCCTCTGCGGAAAAACGGCAGATCGAAAACCTTAACAAGCTCTTTGCCCTGGCTGTGGAATGGCCCTGGTTGACCGGGCCCGTACGGCAGTTGATCAAGCTCCCGCCCAATCCGTTCTTTCGCTTGGTCTATAAGGTGTGGAAAGGATACGCCATCAAAACACGCATCCATCCCTACCGATCTTCGTTCCGCGAATTCTGGCGCACAGTGATGCGCTTCATGCGCTTTGACTGAAGTCAGCTGTCGGCATAAAGAAGGCGGAGGGGCAACAACTCGTTGCCCCTCCGCCTTGTCTGTAGGCCCTCGCCACTGGGCCCCATCCAATGGCGAGGGTGGCACTGGGAGGAAGAAGTTTCAGACTTGGATGGTTTTCCACCGTCCACTGCGGAAGCGCCAGTAGTTCAGAAAGCCCCGAAGTGAGAGATCGATGGCCAGGGCGCTCCAGGCGCCAAGCAAGCCCCAATCCAGGACCAAGGCAAACAGATAGGCAAGAGGCAGGCGCACGAGCCAGATGCTACCAGCGGTGATGACCATAGGCCAGCGAGTGTCCCCAGCGCCTCTCAGACCCCCGGCAAAGATCATCGTCGCCGCCAGCAGCGGCTGAATCAGCCCTACCATCTGAAGTGGCAGGATACCCAACTCTATGACTCGGGGATCGTTGGTGAAGAAACCGACGATCTGGCCCGGAAACAGGACAAAGGTCAAGCCCACTACCCCCATCAGGCTAGCCCCCATGCGGTAGGCTGTGTAGCCGCGTCGCTGCGCACCGTCGGGGTCCCGGGCGCCCAGGCCTTGTCCCACCAGTGTGGTTGCGGCCAAGGCAAAGCCAAAGCCGGGCATGAAGGACAGAGACCAACCATTGATGGCTACCTGATTGGCCGCGTAGGCCAGCGTACCCAGCGAAGCAAGAATACGGGCGAACACCATGTGCCCGGTGCGAAAGAGGAGCTGCTCCACGCCGGTGGGCAGGCCGACCCGCAAGATGCGCTTGACAAGGTTCCAGTCCGGTCGCGCATGGGCCAGCCTGAGCTGGATTCCAGAGCGTCCTCGGAGAAGGAGTGCGACTACCAGCACCCCGCCTACCAGGCGGCCGGTGGCCGCACCGAGAGCTGAGCCCACGACTCCGAGTTGTGGCAGACCGAATGGACCATTGATGGCTGTCCAGGCCACGACGATGTTCAGGCTATTCACAACCAGCATCACATACAGCGGTGTGCGGGTGTCGCCGGCACCTCGCAAGCTGGCGTTGCCGATAAACATCAGGGTCGAGAAGAAGAAGATGCTCGAAACCACCTGGAGGTAGGCAGCACCGAGACCGATCACTTCGTGCTCAGCGCCGAGCAAAGTCATGGCTGGACGCGCCAAGGCGACGCCCAGTGCAGTCGTCAGTGCACCGATCAGGGCGCCCAGCAAAATTGATTGCTGCAGGACCCGGTCCGCCTGCGAGGGTTGGCGCGCGCCGATAAATCGGGCAATGAGCGCTGTCGAACCAGTGGCCACGGCGCCAAAAAGAGTCGTGGCCATCATGACCCATTGGTTCGCCAGGCCGACTGCAGCCAGGGGAGCTGCACCCAGGTGGCCAACCAGAAATGTGTCGACGATACCCACCGCCATGCTAAGCATTTGCTCCCCCGTGGCCGGTAGGGCTAGACGCAACACATCTTGCCGGATGACCCCTTGAGCAGTCCGGGGTCGACTCCAGCGGACCGCCAACTGGCGCCTGAACGTTCCTGTCCTGGATTTCATGCGGTTATGCCATCGAACGCAGCGCGCTGACTACTTTGGCGAGTGTTTCTTCGTCGACCGTGTAGTATTTGGCGTTCCCCTCACGACGGATCTTCAGTACTCCCGCTGCCGCCATAAGATTGAGGTGTCGTGAGACTGCCGGTTGCGAAATGTGCATCTGCTGTACGATCTCCTGAGCGTATAACTCGTGGCCACGCAGCAAAGCGAGTATCTGCAGCCGTGTTTCGTCAGCCAACGCCTTGAGAGGCGGATAGAGCCACGCACTGTCAGTAAGCGCTGGACCGGCTGGGGTCGTTCGACAGTTGTAAAAGATGATCAGCTGGTCGCCATGCTGGACATAGGCTACATAGGGCCCCACATAGCAGTTGGGGACAAACGTCGCGGTACGAACATGCGGTACCTGATTCGCTATCTGCTCCGGAACCAGACGGCCGGTAACAGAGACAAAGGTATCCTGAAAAGTGGGGGTATAGTGCTGTGACTGGTGATATCTCACGCTGTGTTCCATCAAAGGCTTGGTGGCTTTGTACTCCACAGCGTATCTCATGTGCCAGAATCTATCAAGGCTCGCCAGCAGGCGATCTTGGAGTGTATTGCCGTCGCGTACCAGCGCAGCGACCACCTGGGGGTCTACTGGCGAGTCGGCAGCGGCCAAGTAGGCAGCCCACTCCCCCGGTCGTTCCATGATATCCAGGAGTTCAGATGGCTGTGGAGCGGGTGTAGCTCCGCGAGCCAAAGCTCGGAGGGCGATCGCTTGGTAGTGGACATTGGGAATGTCCTGGAGGTGG
>JASFOV010000615.1:0-3027 GCA_050116355.1 Anaerolineae bacterium | reverse complement strand
TACCGCAAGAGCAGGTTCTCGTCCATCTGCATGACGTGCAGCATGGCCAGCAGCTCGGCCTTGCGTTCCGATTTCCACGCCCCCAGTTCTCGGAACGCGCGCGCCCACTTGACCAGCGCCGGCAGCGCCTCGTCGACCACGATCTCGTGGAGGAGCGCCATCGACTGGCCGATCAGCTCATCGACCATCGCCTCCAGAATCTGTTGCTTGGAGTCAAAGTAGTAGTAGAAGGTGCCTTTGGCCACGCCCAACGCATCGACGATGTCACGCACGGTCGTGCGTTCGTACCCCTTTGAGTAGAAAAGCTGCTGGGCGCAGGCAATCAATTCGGTGCGTCGTTCATCGGGATCTTTTGTGACTCGTGTCATAGCTCCGAAGTTCCTCCTGACAGAGCCGTCGCACCGGTGGCGTTGCGGCCTCGCGGGTTCGGCTAGCTCGCGGCATATTGACTGACGGTCAGTCGGCACCAACTAGATTATAGGCTATGTTAACCTGGTTGTCAAGCCTGCATATGCCACGATAGCGTGTGCAGGCCGTGTGAATGCCCGAGGCCCTTTCACCGCGAGAAACAAGCCAAGACTGCGCCTCCGTTCCAAAAAGCCGGGGAGCGCAAGCCTTCTGTTCGAACTAGAGTCAACTCGCAATCTTGACAGGGATCCGCCCCTCCGGTATACTGGTGTGGGTGTGCGCTCCCTGCCGCATGCCCTGTCGCAGGCAGGACCGCCGCGCCGGCCGCCCTGCCCGTTTTCACCGCCACCCCCAGGAACACCGCTGGGGCATAATCGCAGCACTGAATTGGAAGCGAGCAGAGAGGAGCGCGATCCATGGTGACACTCACAGCAGGCCGGTCACGGGTTGGCAGCCGGAGGGTTTTTGGGTTTCTGGCGGCACTCGCTACTCTGTTGGCCGGGCTGGGGCCAGCCGCGCAGGCCGCCCCGCCGCAACCCTACCTGGTTCAGGACATTGAGACGGCCAGCGAGGCCAGCGACCCCACCCAGATGCTCGTCGTCGATGGCATCGCCTACTTTCGCGCTGATGATGGCGTCCACGGGTTCGAGCTGTGGAAAAGCGACGGCACGGCGGCGGGGACGGTGCTGGTCAAGGACATCAACCCCGGCCGGGGGCACTCGTACCCCAGCGACTTGACGGTGTACAACGGCGCGCTCTACTTCCGGGCCGCGGACGACGATCACGGCCAGGAGCTGTGGACGACCGATGGCACGACCGCCGGCACAGAGCGGGTCAAGGACATCAACCCCGGTCCCGCGGACAGCCAGCCCAGCGCCCTGGCCGTCTACGACGGCTTCCTCTACTTCGCGGCCGACGATGGCAGCCATGGCGAGGAGCTATGGCGCAGCGACGGCACCTCAGGCGGCACCCAGCTTTTTAAGGACATCTACACCACCCCCTCCACGACGGGCTCCTCGCCCTCGGGAATGACGGTGGCCAACAACCTGCTTTTTTTCGCCGCGGACGGGCCAGACGAAGGCATAGAACTGTACAAAAACGACGGCACACCGGACGGGACGGTTCCTGTGGAGGATATCCACCCCACCGGCGACGCCTATCCGGCCAACCTGACCGCCGTGGGTAACTGGCTCTATTTCACCGCCAACGATGGTACCCACGGTACCGAGCTGTGGGCCAGCGATGGCACGGCCGCCAATACCGAAATGGTAAGCGATATCAACCTCAATAGCGCCTCGTCGAGCCCGTCCTTCCTCACCCCGAGCGACGATGGCACGACGCTCTTTTTCGCCGCAACGAGCGCCGCGTGGGGCCGGGAGCTGTGGAAGTCTCCGGCGCCTGACAGCGTCAACCTGGTGAGCAACATCAACTCCAACCCAACGAATGCGGCATCGTCAAATCCCCAGTACCTGGTCACCAAAGACGACAAGGTGTACTTTACCGCGGACGACGGCACCTCGGGCCAGGAGCTGTGGGTGAGCGGTGGTACCGATGCCGGCACGAAGAGGGTCAAGGATATCTGGCCGGGCGGGGAAGGCTCCAGCCCCAAGTATCTGACCTGGGCGGGCGACTACCTCTTCTTTTCGGCCGAGGACGATGACAAGGGCCGGGAACCGTGGGTGAGCGACGGCGAGCCCAGTGGCATGACGACGCGGGTCAGAGACATCTGGCCCGGCACGCTGGGCTCCCAGCCTTTTGGCTTGAGGTACGCCAATGGCGCCATTCTCTTCCGGGCGGACGATGGCGCGCACGGCGCGGAGTTGTGGAAGAGCAACGGCACTCCGGGCGGCACGGTTCTAGTCAAGGACATCAACCAGGACACGGCCGGATCGAACCCCGGCAACCTGACGCCGGCGGGCAACGTGCTCTTTTTCGCTGCGCAACAGACGCAGACTGGGGAGGAGCTGTGGACGAGCGAGGGCAGCGCGGGCGACACCCTGCTGGTGAAAGAGATCGGGCCCGGCTCCGAAAGTGCCGGCCTATCCTCTTTGTACGCCTGGGGCGATACGCTGTACTTCGGAGCAGACGATGGCGTCACCGGTTGGGAGCCGTGGCAGAGCGACGGCACCCCAAGCGGCACCCAACCGCTCAAGGATGTCAATCCCGGGCCGGACAGTTCGAACGCCAAGGGGTTCGCGGTGCTGGGCGAGCAGCTGTTTTTCAGCGCCGACGACGGCACCCACGGTACAGAGCTGTGGGCCAGCGACGGCAGCGAGGCCAAGACCCAGCTGTTCCGCGACATCTATCCCAACGCCGCCAATTCGTATCCGGCACAGCTTACGGTCCTGGAGGGCAAGATGCTCTTTGCCGCCGAGGACGCTTCGGGCGAGCAGTTGTGGGTGACCGATGGCGGCCTCATTGGCACCCAGCAGGTGACTGTTATCAACAACAGTGGCGACGCCGACTTGAAATACCTGACGGCGGCCGGCGACCGGGCGTTCTTCCAGGCCTACAAGCCGGACAGTGGGCCGGAGCTATGGTGCAGCGACGGCACCGCAGCCAATACCGCCCTAGCCCGCGACATCTTTACCGGGACCCAGGGTTCGGATCCTGACCAGA
>JASFOV010000614.1:0-3031 GCA_050116355.1 Anaerolineae bacterium | reverse complement strand
GTCGAGCCGTACGCGTCGCACATACTGCAGTTGGCGGCGTACTGTCTCTTGGTCGAGGAGCAGGAGGGCCGGGCGCCGGCCTATGGCATTCTCAAGTACGACGACCGGGCGTTTGAGATCGACTATGCCGGCGCGCTCCGACAGCAGTTGCTGGGCACGTTGAATGCCATGCGGGACGGGTTGTATGCCCGGCGGGGTCCCGAACGCAGCCACGAAGATCCGGCCCGCTGCAGGGGCTGCGGCTATCGCGAGCGCTGCGACCAGCGTCTACAGTAGGTCTTTGCGGAACAGGCTTTGGATCTTGCCTCGCTCAAGCCCACAATTTGACTGGACGGTCCTGCCCACCCCAGTCACCGTTGGCGGCAGTTCATGACCAATGCCGAGCATTGAGAGTGCAGATCAATGCTCAGGGATTGTGATAGGTAGGAAATCAGTCCCCGCCGCGGACCATGACGTTGTGAAAGCGCGCCGGCGCCGCGCCGTGGGCCACGTGGGCGACCTGGACGGGCTCGCCCTTGGCGCAACTGGGCAGGCCCCACAACTGCCAATGATCGGCGTCGCATACCGCATCACAACTGTTCCAAAAGCGAGGCGTCATGTCGGTGTAGCTGGCGTCTCGCAACAAGCGTCCCCGCTTCCCATCCTTGATCTCGTAGGCCGCCTCGGCGCCAAAGTGAAAGTTCAGTCGCTTGTCGTCCAGGCTCCAGCTCTTGGGCGTGTCCAACAAGAGGCCGTCCTCGGTGCTGGCGATCAGCTCCGCCAGCGACCAATCGCCCGGCTCCAGGCTGATGTTGGTCATGCGGATCAAGGGCAAGTGCTGCCAGCCGTCGGCGCGCATGGTGCCGTTGCTGAAGGGTAGCGGCGGGACGGGGGTGTGGCGACTGTAATTGTTGGCCAACCACCAGGCGGTCTCGCGCGAGGTGAGATAGTGGACGAACAGACCACGCTCGATGATGGGAAAGCGTTCGGCCGGGGTGCCTTCGTCGTCCCAGCCAAAGGTGCCCAGTCCGCGGGGCAGAGTGGCGTCGGCAGTAATGTTCACGGTCGGCGACCCATAGTGGAGCACCCCCAGCTCGGGCACGGTCAGGAAACTGGTGCCGGCAAAGGAGGCCTCAGTACCCAGCACGCGGTCCAGCTCGATGGGGTGGCCGCAGCTCTCGTGCACCTGCAGGGCCAGCATCGCGCTGCCCAGAATAATGGTCTGCTTGCCGGAGGGACAGACCGGGGCCAGGATCAGGGCCTCGGCCTCGCCGGCGCAGCGCTCGGCCTGGGTGGGTAGGTCCATCTCGGAGAGGAACTCGTAACCGGCCTGGGCGTGATTGGAGAAGCTGCGCTGCTGAAAGGCCCCGTCCTCACCCACGGCGGTGGCAGACACGCGCCCACCCGCTTGGACAATGGTCTGCTCCAGGCGACTGCCCTCGCTGCACACGAACCATTTGTGCTCGCGAAAGAGGTCCATCTCCGCCTGTGCTACCCGCACGGCAGGGCGGCGCTGCATGGCTTCGGTGCAGGACAAGAGCAACTCCAACCGCGCCTCCACCGGGATGGCGAAGGGATCTTGCTCTATCTCGGTGTGGTAGGCGCCTTGCTGGTCAGGGCGGGACGGGATCTGAACCGGCTCATCCTGGACGAGGGCGCTGGCCCGGGCGATGGCCAGGGCGCGGGCCACGGTCTCTGCGGCGGCGTCCCCCGTGAACGTGCTACTGGCAGCGAATCCCCAGGCACCATCGACAAGGACGCGCACAGCAAAGCCGGTGTCCTCCGCCGCTTTGGCCCGGTCGGTCCAGCCGTTCTTGACGGCGAGACTCTCGGTGCGGCGCTCAACGATACGCACATCGGCGTAGGTGACTTGGCGCTGTGTGGCTAGATCCAAGGTGTTCAGTGCAAAGTCTTGCATTCCAGCTCCTTCTCTGAACCGCGGTGGTCCGGCTCTTGATGGTACTTGGGTGCCGGCCTATTGTATCAGAATTCGCCGCGCCGTGCAACGATCAAGTGGACACTAGAGGGGATGCTGCTAGCAGAACCTGGAACCAGGGGTAGCCAGTCCTCTTCTGCGAGGGGAGAGGCGCATCCGCAGCGCGTCATGGCCTGCAAAGGGGAGCCAGCCAGCTTTTCATTGGCACTGTTGAGGTTTGGTGGGTTTCCGTCAAAGTTGGCTTCTTACGGGCCATCCTGCGCCGCGTAGCAGGTCAGGCCGCCGTGGGGTTGGGAGTTCCTCCATGAGTTCCGTACAACAGGTAGGCCAAGACCAGTGTCAGCAGAATGCTTGCTGTATAGGGGATGAAGCTGATCCATATTACGACCGGCAACTGTCCCGCGTAGGAAATACCAACGACAAGAAGGTTGATGAACACGGCCAATCCAACCAAGGATAAGGTGCCTGCTATGCGGGCACAAAACGCCCGTGCCCGCATATACCACAAGGGTGCAAGAACCGTGATCAAGAAGGGAATGAACGCTTGGTACACGACGTATGTTCCAGTATGGCCAATCTGATCACTGACCTTGAGATTCACGTCAATAAGAATCTGGTAACTTGTGTAGATCATGCCAATCACAAACAGCATCGTCTGCAAGCCGTATCTTTGAGACAGGAACAAGCCAAAGATTACCGGCAGTAGCAATCCGACCATTGCCGCATATAACGATATGATCAGCCATTGAGCGGTCACCGACCAGGAGATGCCAAACAGCGTGAAATACTTGATCCGGACTGCAAGCTGACACAGTACCACCAGAGAGAAAAGCCCCCAAATCTGGAGGGAAACCTGCCGGCCCTTCAGGAGCATGCGTAACAAAATGACTGAAATGACAAGGAAGACCAGAAGCACAAGCAGGTTCGAGTTCACTCCCAGGGTGAGAGCGACCAGTCCACCGATGGCGCCAGATGCTATCACCAGTCCGATGCCCACCAGCATCCCTACAGCCAAGAGGCTCCAACCGGGCAACCGCTTCTTGTTCCACCAGTAGGCTGAAAGGAGAAATAGCACCAAGCCTACCAGCCCCGCTAGCATCCGGGCTGAGAAACCGG
>JASFOV010000613.1:0-3034 GCA_050116355.1 Anaerolineae bacterium | reverse complement strand
CAAGATAGATGGTGCGGGCAATGACGTCGAACAGATGGTGTACCATCTGGGGATGGTCATAGTAGTCAAAGAAGAGCTGTTGGCCGCGCAGATCGAGGGCGATGTTCTGCACCCCATCCCAGGGGACGTCGCCTTCCAGGTAGCCAAACTCCTGCTCCAAGGCATCCATCATGGCCACGGTCTGGCGCATCAGGGGCGCGTCTTCGAGGTTGGGCACCTCCAACGCCCATACCTGGTCCGCGGTCAACTCCGCACAGAGGACCCAGGGCGCCGCGCCAGCGGAGAAACGCACCTCGCAGCCGAGCATGGCCTGCACCAGAAAACCGATGGCCAGATGCACCGGTCCCACCACAGGCCGGCGTTGGGCATTGGCTTCGCCCAAGCCCAGGTCGCCAAAGCGGTCGTACAGCGCCTGGCGCATCAGCCGTTCGCTGGCCACCCGCACCTGGGGATCAAAATGGAACGGGGGGCGAAAGTCCAGCCCATAGTGCGTGTGCCACCAGTCGGGATGAAAGACCACATCGACGGGCAGCAAGCGCCGCGGGTTGATCGTCATCGCCGGCCTTCGGGTTCCAGAAAAATGGGATTGCCCCACGCCCAGTGGCCGGCCCCATTCTGGCAGGCCACGCGGACATAGCGTTGGCCCTCTCTCAGATGATAGCTGGCCTCAGTCAAGGTTTGGCCCGGCGGCGCGGCTACCCGCCGGCTGTACGGTCCGCTGCCGACAAAATCGATGGCAACGGCGGGCGAGCACTGGACGCGCACGCGGTCGCCCTCCAACGCCAGGTCATGGATCTCGGGCCCGCTGCTGGCATAGAAATGCCCCGCGTCCAGAGCGTCGAGGATCGCGGTCTGCGTCAGGCTGGCGGCCTTGACCCAGACCCAGCCCAGACCGGCGTCCTTGGTCCCACTGCGCCAGTGGGCGTCATCCACCGCCACGCCCCACAGCCGGTCCCCGGCCGCCAACAGATCGTCCCAGTGCACCCCCGAAAACCCTTTGGCGTCGTCCACTTCGCAGCCGCCGTTGTACACTTCCAGCGCCAGGCAGCCCGTCAGTCCCACTAGATCTTTGGACATGAGGCCCGACCAGTAGGGATGGGCCAATACGGCACGCCCGCCCGCGGTCCGCAGCCGGGCCACCATCTCCGGGAGGGCCAGGTCGCGTCGCAGGCCGATGCCCGGCGGCCGCTGCATGCCCAGGCCGACCAAGTGGTACCGGCCGCAGGCCGGATCGACCCCCTCCAGCTCGATGCCGCTCAGCGTGACGAAATCATCCGCCACCCGCTGGCCGTCGCGATATACGCCGTGGTCGGTCAATGCCAGAAAATGGTAGCCTTGGCCCCGGTACCAAGCCACGACCTGCTCGGGGGTCCGCTGCCCGTCGGACGCCGTGCTGTGGATGTGAAGACTGCCCTTGTACCACTGGCCTGGTTGCCTGAATGGGTTGGCAAACCGCATAGAAAACCTCAGTCCGGATCTGGATACGACGACCCGGCTACAGACCCGTCGATGGTAGAGCGGATGCGGGCCGCCTCGCTCGGCGTGCCCTTCCCCGCTGCCGGCACTGGCAGCGGCGCATGGCGTTGGATCATGTATCCCCGTCCGGCGCCGTCTTGCTCCGGCGCCAGAACCGCTTCCGCGGAGTGCGCTTTGGCTGCCCGAACACACCCCCGGAGGCCTGGTGGCCATGGCCGACGACCACAAAGGCGTGGGGATCAGCTTCAAGCACCACCCGGCGCAGGGTCCGTTCGTAGGGGCGACTTACGGTGCAAAAGAGAACGGCGTGCTCCGTCTCGGTGAACATGCCCTCCGCCGGCCAGGCGGTGACGCCCAGGTGCACGCCACGGAATACGGCATCGGCCACCGCCTCTGGCTGGTCGGTCACGATAAAGACCATGCGGACAAAGCTGGGGCCCTCCAGGATAAAGTCTGTGGCCAGGCCCCACACAAAGAGCGTGATCAGGGCGTACAGGCCCTTCTCCCAGCCAAAGACCAAGCTAGCGACCAAGACCACCGCCCCATCGGTTCCCAGATAGATCTGGCTGACCGGGATGCCGGTGCGAAACTGGAGCACGCGGCCCAGGATGCCGGTCCCGGCCGTGGTCCCTCCCCCGCGAAAGACCAAGCCCGAGCCAATGCCACCCACCACACCGCCGTATAGGGCGCTGAGCAATAGATCGTCGGTCAGGCCGCCAGCGGGCAGCCATTGGGCCAGGAGATCCACCCCAGCGCTGTAGAGGAGCACGGCATAGAGGGTGCTTATCAGGAACCGAAAGCGGCCGAGGCTCGAGAAGCCCAAGCCGATCAGGGGGATGTTGAGCACCAGCATGGTCAACCCGATGGGCCAGTTGGTGAAGTGGTTGATGATGATAGCCACACCGGACACTCCGCCGGGGGCTATATTGGCCGGCGCCAGGAACAGGTTCAGGTTTACGGCCATCAGGAGCACGCCGACCGTTATCAACAGATAGCTCTGCAGCGTGCGGCGCGCATCAAAGCGTGATAGTAGCTCGCGCATCGTGATTATCCATCCCCATAGCGGAGGGCACGCGGCTCATCAACCCTGGGCCAGCGCCGCAGGCGGGAACAACCGGACGCCCATCGAACCCAGCGCGTCCTGCAGATCTTTGACATCCAGTTGCCGGGGCGTGACCCCGCCCGCACTACACAGGGCGGCCGCCACCCCCGCCGCCTGGCCGATCTCCATCATGTTGCCCATGCTTTTGCCGGCGGCATGTCCCAGATGCGTCGCCGAACCGCACCGTCCGGCCACCAACAGGTTCTCCACCGGCACAGGCAGCAGGCTCCGGTACGGGTAGGCGCAGCCGGACACCATCGGCGCCATGAGGTAGGTCGCATCGATGGCGCCATACTTGCGGGCAACCACATCCTCGAACTCGGTGCCGTTGCGGGCATCCTCGACCGTAAACACATACTCGCCCACGATGCGCCGCGTCTCCCGCACCGCCACCGCGTCCCCCGTCCGCAACAGGTAGCAATCTTCCAGCCCTGGGATCCGGTAGTTCCTGGCGAT
>JASFOV010000612.1:0-3038 GCA_050116355.1 Anaerolineae bacterium | reverse complement strand
CTCCGGCATTATCAAAATGATGAGGACAAGAAGAAGGCCTTGGCGCCCAGATCTAGAGCGGGACAGTCGATTCTGCGATGACCACGGGTTCGCCATTCCCGTCGATCTGGGCCTGTCCCCGGATCAGGTAGGGCCCTAGCCTGCCCAACGACCCGGATGCCAGTTTCCTTCCTCCCGGCAGTCGCGCTGAGAAGAGCCCTGTTTCATCTTCCAGGGTAATTCGGCCTCGATTCTCGCGCCATAGCCCCATGCGTGCGCCAGCCACTGTGATCCGCCGTCCCGCCTGTGCCGCTATCCTGTCGCTGCTCGTCACCCCCTGCTCGGCCAACCGGCCGGCAAAAGGAGCCAAGGCGTGGGTGCTCACCGGCCATCCCAACATTTCGACTTCCAACGCGAGGCGTTCCAGTTCAGTATCGTCTTCCGCTTCTGAGCGAGCCCAAGGCAGAGCCAATTGCAGAGGGGCGCCCGGCTTCCGGCTCTCGAGTTCGGCCAACATCGCCTTGCGACCCGATCCCAAGCCATCAAGGGCGCCGGCCTTGACCAAGTTCTCCGCCTCGGCTTGGCGTGGCCTGGCTCGCTGCAATAGATCGTCGAGCGATGCGAAGGGGCCGTCCCGCCGTGCCTGCAGTATCTCTGCCATGGTTCTGCGGGTCAGTTCCCGGATCTGGCCGAGGCCCATCCACAATACCGCTTGCCCCTCCAGTCCGGACACCATCTTGAAGGTGCGCCCGCTCTGGTTGATGTGAGGCGGCCGTAGGATCAATCCCAGGCGCCGCGCTTCACCCAGGTAGATGCGCTGGGGGTAGTACCCGCCTCTGCTGCGGAGGATGGCTGTCATGAATTCGGCAGGGAAGTTGGCCTTCAAGTACGCGGTTTGGTACGATACGGCGGCGTAGCTGGCTGCGTGGGCTTTGAGGAATCCGTATCCGGCAAAGCTGAACATCATGTCCCACAGCCGCCTGGCTGCTCCGGGTGGAATGCCGCTCCCTTGTTCGATTCTTTCCAGAAATTGATCGCGCAAGGGAACCATCTCGTCGCCATGGCCCAGGTGAGCGATCGCTCTCCGCAGTTGGTCGGCCTCTTCCAGAGTGAAACCGGCCAACTCATGGGCGATGCGCAATACCTGCTCCTGGTATAGGATCACGCCATATGTGCTTTCCAGGATCGTTTGCAGGGAGGGGTGCAGGTAGCGGACTGGTTCCTTTCCCCGGTGGCGTTGGACAAAGGCGTCCTTCAGACCGCCGCGCAGCGGTCCCGGTTTAAAAAGCGCGAGAGTGACCGTTAGATCTTCCAGTGTGCGGGTCCCCAGCTCGCGGAGAGTGCGTCTCATGCCCGGCGATTCGATCTGGAAACAGCCGATCGTCGCGGCTCGGGCCAGCAGTTCGCCGGTGGCAGGATCGCCATCAGGGATCGATGTCGCGCTCAGACCCGGTTTCTGGCTCTGCGCCGACTCAACGCTGTCGGCGACTACCGTCAGGGCCCGGATGCCGAGCAGATCGATCTTGACCAGGCCCAGCCGCTCGATGCCCGTTAGATCGTATTGGGTGATGACCACCCCTTTGGCCGCGCGTTGCAGCGGCACCAGATCGGTGAGCGGACCAGGCGCGATCACCACTCCACCGGGGTGCACCGAAAGGTGGCGGGGGTGGCCATCCAATGCCCATGCTGCGCGTAGGGCTTGCCCCTCCCGGCCGTCCTCAATCGTGGCCAGCAGTCGTTCTTTGGCCTCCTCGATCTCGGAGCCCATGCCCGGATGCCAGCGTCGTGGAATCTGTTTGGCGATGGCGTCGATGCGTGCCTGCGGCAAGCGATAGGCTTTGGCTACCTCACGCCATGCCGACCGGGCGCGCAACCGGGCGTAGGTGCAGATGGTTGCTACCCGTTCTTGTCCGAAGCGATGGTAGACGTACCGGATCACCTCTTCGCGACGCCGGGAGCAGATATCCAGATCGATGTCCGGCGGATCGCGGCGTCCGGGGTTCAGGAACCGCTCGAAGTAGAGGCCCAAAGCCAGCGGATCAACGGCCGACAGGCCCAAGCAATAGGCTACCAAGCTGCCAGCTGCTGAGCCGCGAAGATTCACCGGAATGGCCTGCTCTTTGGCATAGCGGACGATGTCGGCCACGATCAGGAACAGCGGCGTGTATCCCATGCCCTCAATCGTCGCGATTTCGCGATCCAGCCGGTCGTGTATTCTCTCGTCCAAGTCTCCATAGCGTTGGGCAGCGCCGCCCAGCGCCTGGCGGCGGAGTTCAGCCTCCGGAGTCCGGCCCGGCGGCAAGTCGATCTCGGGAAAGATCGGGCTGCCCAGCGGGAGTCCCACCTGACACCGCCCGGCGATAGCCGCTGCATTGGCCAGCGCTTCAGGAAAGCCGGCGAAGGCAACGGCCAACTCCTCAGGGGAGGCGAGGTGCAGGTTCGGACGCGATGGTGTCTCAGCCAGTGATTGCAGGCTGTTCATGGCTGCCAATAGCTGGCACCTGTCTACATCGTCCGGGTGGAGGTAATGGACGTTATTCGTGGCGACTGTGGCCAGTCCCAAGCGCCGGCCAAGTGCTGTCAGCGCCTTGGCCATCCCCAGGTCATCGGGTGTCTGGATCTGGAGTTCTACGAAAAAACGATCCCGGCCCACCCGCTCCGCCCATCCGCTCGCGACTGCTTCCGCGTCCTCCCTGTGCCCGGCTCGCAGCAGCTGGTCAAGCAAGCCTTGCTTGCCGCCGCTCAGGACGATCAGCCCGTCCATCCGGCCCTCCAGCTCACCGAGGTGCAACCCGCGCTGCAATGACGCCTCCCGATCCGGCCCGGTCTGCAGGGCGCTGGACAGCCGGCAAAGGTTGGCATAACCCTCCAGATCTTGAGCCAGAAGCACAACACTGCTGGGGAGATCTTGCATGCCGAGGTCCAGGCTCAGTTCCATGCCCAAGATCGGTTTGAGGCCGGCCTGGTAACAAGCATCGTAGAACTCGATGGCGCCGTACAGCGCATTGTGATCGGTCAGAGCCAGCGCTGGCATGCCGGCCTGCGCCGCGGCCCGCGCC
>JASFOV010000611.1:0-3045 GCA_050116355.1 Anaerolineae bacterium | reverse complement strand
GACTCTCGATCCATTGGGCCTAGGCATCGAGATGGAAGCGGGCAAGCCAGGTTGGTACGATGCGCTCAATGGTCTACCAGGACTGTTTGGCTCGTCCTTGTGCGAGACGTACGAGTTGGAGCGCTGGCTGACCTTCCTACTCGAGGCGATGGCAGAGAAGGGCCCCGGCACGGTTGAGCTGCCTATCGAGCAGGTCGAGCTAATGGAGAGGGTTGTCGAGGCACTGGAGATTTGGTGCGAGTCAGATGATCCGGACCGGGACTTCTACTTCTGGGATACGATGGCCACCGCGCGGGAAACCTACCGCGAGCGCGTTCGCCTGGGCTTTGGCGGCGAAGTGGTGGATTTGCCCGTCGACGAACTGGGGCCAATGCTGGCCGCCTTCCAAGCCAAGGTGCTCGCTGGCATCCAGCGCGCCGTCGAGATGAATGACGGCATTCCACCCACCTACCTATCCTACACCGTCACCGACTATGACCTGATCACCGACGCCGAAGGAGAGCCCCAGCGCGATCAGCAGAGCCGTCCCTACGTTCGCGCCCAACGCTTCGAGCCGACGGTGCTGCCCCTCTTCCTGGAAGGCCCGGTTCACGCTCTCAAAGTGCAGCCGGATGTGGCATCCGCTCGCAATCTGTATGCCAAGATCCGAAAGAGTGACCTGTACGACCTCGAGCTGGGCATGTACAAAGTCAACGCCTCGCTGGAGGGCCAGCCACACGAGATTGGCCGTGCCCGGGCCTTTACGCCAGGCTGGCTGGAGAACGAGTCAATCTGGTTGCACATGGAATACAAGTACCTGCTGGAGGTGTTGAAAGCCGGGCTGCACGAGGAGTTCTTTGCGGACCTGAAGCGGGCTCTGGTCTGCTTCCAGGACCCAGCGGTGTACGGCCGGAGCCCGTTGGAAAACTCGTCGTTTCTCGTCAGCAGCGCTCATCCCGACGAGTCGCTGCACGGCGCAGGCTTTGTCGCCCGCCTCAGTGGTGCCACGGCCGAGTTTCTGAGTATCTGGACCACGATGATGGCTGGCCAGCAGCCCTTCTTCCTACGGGACGGCACGCTATGTCTTCAGTTCAAGCCATCGCTGCCCGGCTGGTTGTTCGACACAAATAGCAAGCTTATCTTTACCTTTCTAGGTAGGGTGCAAGTTACCTATCACAACCCTAATCGGCGGGATCTGTTTCCGGAAGATGGTGTGGGCGTCCGACGCGTGATCCTACATCTGAAAGATGAGGGGCAGGTCGAGCTGGGCCAGAGTGTCATTGGCGACCCGTACGCCCAGATGATACGAGCCGGGCAGATCACGGACATTGACGTCTACTTCCAGGCAGACGGTGAGTTCGACCGATAGAGAGACCCAAACGATCTTGGAGAGAGGACCCCGGGTGACAGACTGGCAATTCATTGACGAACAGGGTACCTTTGCCCTGCCCGATCCACAACGCCATAGCTACCTGTACTTCCCCCTGGTGAACGAGAGAGGTCTAGTCGCAGCCATTACGCCCACGTTGCATGGCGATATCAAGGCCGGGCAGCACAGGTTTCTGACCGTGCCGGTTTCGGCCGAAGACCTGCACATGTCGCGGGCAGCTCGCAATTTCTGGGTCAATGTGGCCGGCTATGGCGCCTGGTCAGCCACCGGCAACTCGGCCCGGCAGATCGCGCAGAATTTTGTGGCAACGGATGCTGAGCAAGTGGAAATGAAAGCCGGGTTCCTCTGGCACCGGGTGACACGCCGCAACCCCAGTATGGGCCTGCATGCCGAGATCACCAACCTAGTGCCCGCTGGTGAGGATCTACCAGCAGGCGCCGGCCTGGTCGAGCTGATGCAAGTGGTGCTGACGAACGCAGGCGCCGGGCCACTGACCTTGACCCCCACCGCGGCCATCCCCATCTATGGTCGCTCGGCCGACAGAGTGCGCGACCATCGCCACGTGACCTCCCTGCTACACCGCATCTACACCCACCCCTACGGCGTCGTGGTCCGGCCCACTCTCACCTTTGACGAACGCGGGCACCGGCCCAACTCTATTGCCTACGCCGTACTCGGCGCGGAGGGGGACGGCACGGCCCCCTCCACCTTTTTCCCCAAGCTGGAGACGTTCGTCGGTGCGGGCGGCAGCCTCGATTGGCCACAGGCGGTCGTAGAGCCAGGGCTCAGCGGCTTGGCTGCCGGGCACAGGCTGGCTGGCTACGAGGCAATGGGCGGGCTGCGCTTTCGCACGATCACGCTCGATCCGGGCCAGCGTCGGGCCTACGTGCTTGTGCTGGGTATCCTGGATGAGGACACAAGCCCAGAAACAGTCACGGCTCACTATGGCGACCAGGCCCGGTTCGAGGCCTGGCTGACCCGAACCAAGAACCACTGGGAGCAGAAGCTGGCGTCGTTGCAGGTGGATCTGGGCGATGCGCGCTTCAACGGGTGGTTCAAATGGGTCACTCTGCAGCCGATCTTGCGCCGCATCTGCGGCAACTCGTTCTTGCCCTACCACGACTACGGGCGCGGGGGTCGTGGCTGGCGCGACCTGTGGCAGGATCAGCTGGCTCTGCTCCTCATGGAGCCCGGCGAGGTGCGCGAGCAGCTCCTCAGCAACTTTGCCGGGATCCGCCTCGATGGCAGCAACGCGACCATTATCGGCGACGCGCCCGGCGACTTCAAGGCCGACCGCAACAACATTCCCCGGGTATGGATGGACCATGGCGCTTGGCCCCTACTCACCATCCAGCTCTACCTGGATCGCAGCGGGGACCTGGCTTTTCTGCTAGAGGGGCAGGTCTACTTCAAGGACGCCTGGATCCACCGCGCCCAGGCTGTGGACGAGGGTTGGGATCCGGAAGGTGGCACCAAGCTGCGAACCGACACAGGTGATGTCTATCACGGTAGCATTCTCGAGCACTTGCTGGTGCAGCATCTCACCGCTTTTTTCCACGTAGGCGCGCACAACATCATCCGCCTGGAGGGTGCGGATTGGAATGATGGCCTGGATATGGCCCGTCAACGCGGCGAGAGCACTGCCTTTACGGCTCTGTACGCCAGCAACCTGCGGG
>JASFOV010000610.1:0-3046 GCA_050116355.1 Anaerolineae bacterium | reverse complement strand
TGGATTGGTTGACCGAGAAACCGCGAGCGCCTACCAGGAACATCACGACCAGGATAGCAACAGTGCCCAATGCTATCCGACGCAGGTTCTCCTCTTGCATGAAGCGCCTCCTCTTTTAATGACCAGGCTGACCTGGCTTGGCTCATCCAAGAGTCTTCATGCACAGTATACAGTTTTCGTCAGTGATTGTCTTTAAGCTAGGTTGTCATTCCCTTTAAGTTGATCTTAAGATGTGCGGCAGGTGGAGGCGTGAACCCAGGGGCTAGTCTGGACTCGCTGAGCTTTGATCCAGTCGTGATATCGCCTCATGCGCTCGATCGCGCTGGCAGTGTATCCGGCGTTGCTACAATTGCTCTAGATGAAGATGGAATACGCTTCCATGGCCGTCTAGAGTTCCCGTGTCTAAACTCGAATGTCTGCCCCACCAGTCGCTCGCTGATCTGCCATAACCGCCTGGCTGCCTCCAGATCATACGACTCTGGTGACGACTCTGCCAGCTTACCTTTCCAGGCCATCCTTCGTCGTACGCCGGTCCAACACCCGGATGCCGGCGCAGTTCAACAGCACCTGCAGCCGATCGTGGTGTTCCTCAAAGGTAGCTACGAACTGCCGTACCGAAGTCTGCGAGCCCAGATCGGCCACGATGAGTTCCACGTTTGCGCTGCCGCTCCGCTCCTGGATTTCGACCCGTGCGGCCTCACCTCTCTCTTGACTGCGGCACAGCATGACCACATTGGCGCCCATCTGGGCCAGGGCCAGCGCCGACGCCTTGCCGAGACCCGAATTGGCGCCGGTCACGATACACGTCTTGTCTTTCATTGACTGACTAGATACAGCGCTATCTTTCGACATGGGCACCTCCAAGAAGTTTCCGTATTGCCTACCATTGTTGTGTCATCTGCTCCAACGGTCTGCGGCTGGCCGCAGACTCACGTAGGATCCAGTGGGATTGGATGCGCGGTCCCCGCGTTTGATGTATACGTGGTCTATTTTGCGGCTGTCTCTCCAGCCAACCGCCTTTGCACCTCGGAAAAGCACTCATCTGCCGCAAAAACCGTCACCAGATCGTCGGGCTGCAACTGGGTGTGGCCATGGGCGATGTGCAGCTTGCGTCCCCTCCGCACTGAGACGATCAAACACTCGTCGGGTAGATCTATCTCGCTGACCCTGCGCCCCGCTGCCGGCGCGCCCGGTGGGATGCTGATGTGTTGAAAGCCAGCGCCGTCCAGTTTCCCCAGGCGCAATGCCTCGGCTCGGTGTTGGTGGTGGGCCCGCTTGACAATGGCCTGGTTGTACGCATGCACGATATCCTGGCGTCGAATCACGCCCACTAGCCGCCACGATGCCTCATCCTCCACCACGGGCAGGCGACCCACATCGCGTGCCCCCAACCGTTTGAGCGCTTTCCACATCGGCTCGTCGGGATAGGCGACCAGGAGTCCCTCCGTAGTGGCGATGTCCCCCACCTTCTTGCCCTCTATCTCCCCGGCGCCGAGGGCCTGCTCCAGATCCCGGATGCTCACCACACCGACCAGATCTCCATCTCCATCTACCACGGGAAAGCCATGATGGTGGGTGTGGGCGAACTCATCCGCCAGATCTGCCAGCGCCATCTCGGGAGGGACGACATCCATCTCGGTGGTCATTGCCTCCCGGACCGTCACACCCTGCATCACGTCCACATCCTGCCCCTCTTCCAGGTGAATGCCACGTCGCGTGAGTTTGAGCGTATAGATCGACTCGCGGCTGAGCAGGCGCGAGATGAGCGTGCTAACCACCGTCGCCAGCATCAGCGGCAGCATGATGTTGTAGTCGCCCGTCATCTCGAATAGGATGAGAATGGCCGTAATCGGTGCATGGGCGGCGCTGCTGAAAAAGGCGGCCATGCCCACCATGGCGTAGGCGCCAGCCGGCGCAGTGACCGATGGGAGCAGGTCGTGAGCTACCTGGCCGAACAGGGAGCCGAGCATTGCCCCCATAAAGAGCGAAGGGGCGAAGATGCCGCCCGATCCTCCTGAGCCCAGGGTCATCACCGTCGCCAGCAGCTTGAGCAGGAACAGCCCCACAACTACCTGGATGGCCAAGCGTCCAAACAGCACGTCACTAATGCTGTCGTAGCCCACTCCAAAGACGCGGGGAAAGCCATCGACTTTGAACGACAGGATGCCGATCACACCCAACAGCAGGCCGCCCAGCACTGGTTTGAGGTATTCGGGAAAGTGGAGCTCATCCCAACGATCCTCGGTGAAGTAGAGCAGCCGCGTGAACGCCACGCCGCCTACTGCGGCCAGAAGGCCCAGCAACGTATAGAGTCCCAGCTCCCAGGGACTGACGAGTGCATATTGAGGTACGGTGAAGGCGCGCGCGTCCTTTTCGAAGATGTGAGCCACGACATCTGCGGTGACAGCCGAGATGACAACTGCCCCAAAATAGGTGACGTGGAACCGGCCCAGGATGACCTCCAGCGCAAAGACAGCCCCGGCGATCGGGGCGTTGAACGTGGCCGCGATGCCGCCTCCGGCGCCGCAGGCCACCAGGTTGCGGATGCGCTCGTCGGAAAGATTGAGCCACTGGCCGATCGTCGAACCTAGGGCCGATCCGATCTGAGCGATAGGCCCTTCCCGGCCTACTGATCCGCCAGTCCCGATGCAGATGGCCGAGGCCAGCGATTTGATGACGGCCACGCGCGGCCGAATGCGGCCCCCGCGTAGAGCCACGGCTTCCATCACCTCCGGCACGCCATGTCCCTTGGCCTCGCGGGCAAAGTAGTAGATGAGCGGCCCAAAGATGGCGCCACCCAACGCGGGGATGATGAGCAGGTGAAAGGGAGCGATGGCATCCAGGAGACCGCCTAGCCCGTCGTAGGCCAGAGTTTGCATCCCGGCGATAAGACGACGAAAGACCACAGCGCCAAGACCAGCGCCGACACCGACCACGAGGGCGGTCAGCATGATGACGGCCGACTCGGACGTGGCCTGGCGGTCCAGCCACTGCGACAGGAACCGCTGCCCGCGCCGGCTCCAAGAGCTGTCTCTAAGGCGGAAGA
>JASFOV010000609.1:0-3048 GCA_050116355.1 Anaerolineae bacterium | reverse complement strand
GCCCTCCCCGCTGTTCAGGTCGCGGACTGTGACCGAGACCGTCGGCGGGGCGATGTCGAGCAGATGCTGCTTGAGCAGCTCTATGACTTCGGCCGGTTTCTGGTCCGGCACCAGCCGCATCGAGACTTTGGCCGCCGCCCGGCTGGGCAATACCGTTTTGGCCCCCGGCTGCGTATAGCCGCCCCAGATGCCGTTGATGTCCAAGGTGGGCCGGGCCGAGACCCGTTCGGTGAGCGTATACTCCGGCTCGCCCCAATCGCCCGCGACGCCCGCCTCCTCGAGCCAGGCTTGGCGATCGAAGGGAATCTTGGCCAGTTCGGCGCGCTCCTCGTCGCTCAAGGGCCGGACCTTGTCGTAGAAGCCGGGGACGAGGATATGGCCGCTCTCGTCCTGCAGTTGGGCCAACATGGCGCACAGGGCGTTGAGCGGGTTGTGCACCGCCCCGCCATAGATGCCCGAGTGCAGATCCTGGCTGGGACCGGTCACCTCGATCTCGACGTAGGCCAGACCCCGCAGGGCGTAGACGATGGAGGGCGTATCCTTGCCCAGGATGTGCGTGTCCGAGATCACGGCTACGTCGGCGGCCAACCGCCCGGCGTGCTGTTGGACAAAAGGTTCCAGATGCGGGCTGCCGATCTCTTCCTCGCCCTCAAAGATGCATTTGAGGTTGACGGGCGGCGCGCCGGAGGTTTGGTAGAAGGCCTCGGCGGCCTTGACGTGGGTGTAAAGCTGCCCTTTGTCGTCCGAAGCGCCCCGCGCAAACAGGTCGTCGCCAACCAACGCCGGCTCAAAGGGCGGTGTGTGCCATTCCTCTACCGGATCGGGCGGCTGGACGTCATAGTGCCCATAGATCAGCACCGTCGGTGCGTCCGGCCCGGCTGCCAGCCACTCAGCTACTACGACGGGATGGCCCGCGGTGGGCAGGACCTCGGTTTGGTCAAAGCCGGCGGCCTGTAGCTTGTCGCACAGCCATTCCGCGGCGCGTTGCATGTCGGCCTGGTGCTCGGCTTGGGTGCTGATGCTGGCGATGCCCAGGAACTCTTGTAGCTCTGCCAGGGCTTGCTGCTTGTTAGCTGCTATGTAGTCCAGTGCGTCCACGTTTCACCTCGTCTTGCCAGGTTCTGGGACCCGGGGTTGCTGCGCGGGTATTATAGCATAGGAGGGAGCAACTGACCAACGGTGGTCTCATGCTCGACGCTGGCTGGTCACCGCTGGGGACAGTGGCCAATGCTTGGTCGGCTGCGGCTGAGGTTATCTAGAGTCTCGCGCCCGGCGCAGGTTGCTCTCGCTGCCCGGCGGAAAGCGGAGGTACGTCTCGGTAGCAGCGGACAGGTCGGCGTAGACCCCACGGTAGGCGGGCGGCAGCAGGGCCGCCATCTGGTACATGATTTCGTCGATCATCTTCTGCCGGACCAGGTGGGTCACCCGGTCGGTGGGCGGGGCCAGCTGGAACGGCCGGCCGGCCACAATGGCAAAGTCGGTGCGGCGCAGGCGGGTCAGGTTCGGCCAAAACCGCTCGCCGCCATAGGTAACCACCGGCTGCAGGGGGGCGTTGCTGCGCAAGGCCAGCACGACGATGCCCGGGTGACCGGCCTGCAGGCGCCCATCGCCGCTGCGGGTGCCTTCGGGCGCCACACCCAGGATGCGGCCCGCCTCCAACGCCCGCAGCGCCTGGCGGAGGGCGGCGATATCCATCTCCCCCCGGCGCAGGGGGATGGCCCCCCATAGATCGGCCAGAAAGCCCAGCGCCGGATTGTCCCAGGTCTCGGCCTTGGCGAAGCCAGCCAGCGGGCGGGGCTGCAGATGGGTGTACAATACCGGCGCTTCCAAAAAGTTGACGTGATTGCCAACAAGGATGAGCGGACCTTGCGACGGGACCCGGGCCAGCTGCCCGTCGTCCACGCGGCATAGCGCGCGGGCCAGGGTCTTGATGCTGGCCGTCACCAGCCGGTAGCTGGTGGTCATGCCTCGTCCTCCGTCGACGGCGCGTGGCGCGGGCCTGGTCCGGCGGCGATGACCTCTAGCTGGCCCGCCAGCAGTTCGATGGCCAACCGCTGGCCCTCGACGCACAGCGTCTCGCCGTCGGCGTGCGCCGGCAGGGTGCCTTCCAGGCTCCTCACGACAATACGCCTTGTCCGTCCGGTGCGGATGGCCTCCTGGGTGGCCTGGCTACCGCGCATAAAGTGGGGGATGAGGCCAAAGATGCGCGTCCGGCTCACCTCGCGGGCAATGCACAGATCGAGCCAACCATCATCGGGCTGGCCCTGTGGTGCCATCAGGAACCCGCCTCCCATGCGCTGCCCGTTCATGACCGAGATCAGGAGCGACGGCTGGGTGATGGTCTGCCCGTCGTACTCGATGCTGGTCAACGGTGCTTTGTAATACAGGAACACCGTCCGCAGCACGGCCACCAGGTAGGAGGGGTAACCGTGCAGCCAGGTGAGCTTGGCCGCTTCGAAGCCGACGACGGCGTCAAAGCCGATGCCGATGCCGTTGCCAAAGTAGCGGCCCTCCGGGTACAAGCCGCCCGTCACGCGGCCGACATCGATGCGGCGCCGGTGGCCCGCGGCCAGCGCTCGGCAGCCGGCGTCCAGATCGAAGGGGATGCCCAGGCCGTAGGCCAGGTCGTTGCCGCGACCGACGCACAAGACGCCCATGGTCGCCGGGCGCGCACCGGCCTGCTTGGCACGCATCAAGCCATTCAGTATTTCGTTGGCTGTGCCGTCGCCGCCGGCGGCCACCACGCACGCATAACCGGCCGCGACGGCCTCTTCGGCCAGATCGGCGGCGTGCCACGGACGCTCGGTGCGCACCAGATCGAACTCGACGCCGTCGCGTTCCAGCAATGACCTGATCTCAGGGATGGCTTGCTCGCCGCCGCCGCGGTTGGCGACCGGGTTGACAATGATCTTGCACTGGCTCATAGGCGCGTCCCATTTCTGTGGCAGAGTTGCCCCATTATACCGGGCATTGGCTCCGGCGGCAAGCCGGCGCGCGCGTGGATTGCGTGTGTATTGCGGATGGGCCTGTAGGGGCGACGCATAACAG
>JASFOV010000608.1:0-3053 GCA_050116355.1 Anaerolineae bacterium | reverse complement strand
AGATCCATCAGGCCAGTATGCGACTGCTGGAAAAGGTGGGCGTCGAGTTCCCGTACGACGGTGCACTCGACATCTTTCAGAAACATGGCGTGAAAACAGAGGGCACGCGGGTCTACCTCACCGAAGACCAGCTGATGAAGGCGCTGGAGACCGTGCCCTCACAGTTTACGATCCACGCCCGGAACCCGGAGCGCAGCGTGACGGTTGGTGGCGGGCGGCCCGTGTTTGTCCCGGGATATGGGGCACCGTTCTTGGTCGATGCCGAGGTGGGCAAGCGCGAGCCGACGATGGAGGACTATCACAATCTGGTCAAGATCGCGCAGGCACTGCCCAACCAGGATATGAGCGGTCACCTGATCGTCGAACCATCCGGTGTCGCGGCGGGCACCGCACACGTCCGGATGCTGCATGCTCACTTTGTGCACTCGGACAAGCCGTTCATTGGCAGCGCTGCTGGCAAGAAGGGCGCCCAGGATACCATGGCCATGGCCAGAATTCTCTTTGGCGGCGATCTGGGCGACAAGGCAGTAACCATCAGCCTGATCAACAGTCTCAGCCCGCTGGGCTACAGCACCGAGATGCTGGAAGCTTTGATCGAATTCGCCAAGGTGCGCCAACCGGTGGTCATCGCGGCGCTGATGATGGCTGGATCAACTGGACCGGTCACTCTGGCCGGCGTGCTGGCTTCGCAGACCGCTGAACTGCTGGCCGGCGTAGCCCTTACCCAGTTGATAAGTCCCGGCGCCCCGGTGGTGTTCGGTTCCACCTCAACCAACATCGATATGAAGTCGGGTGCGCTGGCCATTGGCAGCCCCGAGCTCTCACAGTTAATCAGCGCTCATGGCCAGCTGGCCCGCTACTACAAACTACCGTCGCGCAGCGGAGGGGCCCTGACCGATGCCAGCTATCCCGATGCCCAGGCCGGCTTTGAGTCGATGCTAAGTCTGCAGACTACGGTCAACAGCGGCATCGACTTTATCCTGCATGCCGGCGGCATCCTGAGCTCATATCTGGCCTTCTCCTACGAAAAGCTTGTGTTGGATGACGAGATGTGTGGCATGGTGCGATGGTTGAAGCAGGGGATTGTCGTCGAGCCCGACACTCTCGCCTACGACGTCATCGCTAATGTAGGCCCGGGCGGCAATTACCTGATGGAGATGCATACCGTCAAACGCTGCCGCAAAGAGTTCTGGACGCCAGCCGTCTGCGATCGCGGCGGGCTGGAAGCGTGGATGCAGGGTGGGCGGCAGGACGCAGTAGCCCGTGCCCGCAAGCGATGGCAGAAACTGGTTGCCGAACACGAGGATCCGGCTTTGGACGAGACAATCGCACGACAGCTGGAAGACTTTGTCAAGGAACACACAGCCTGACGGAGTTACCTACAATGGCGCAGCCCAACAAGGAACGTGCCTTTGACCCACTGGTCTTTTGGGTCTCGGCTTCCATCACCATCCTGTTTGTGCTCTGGTCGGCGGTCTTTCCTGAGAGTATGGAGACGGTGGTCAACGCTGTATTCGGTTGGACGACCAAAAAGTGGGGCTGGCTTTACCTGTGGACCGTCTTTTTTCTGGTCATAGCCAGCTTGGTACTGCTGGTCACCAAGTTCGGCGGGATAAAGCTTGGACGTCCGGAGGACAAGCCCGAGTTCTCCAGCTTTGCCTGGTTTGCCATGCTTTTTGGCTCGGCCATCGCCGCTGGTATTGTCTTCTGGGGGCCGGCCGAACCCGCATACCACTATATGAGTCCGCCTCCCTACTTTGGCGGCGATGCCAAGACAGCCCAGGCTGCGGCCAATGCGATGACCTACTCCTTCTTCCACTGGGGGCTGAGTGCGTGGGCCATTTATGCCATGCTGACCATCCCGCTGGCGCATGCCTGCTTCACCAAGGGCCTGCCCTTCAAGTTCTCGAGCGCCTTCTACTACGTCTTGGGCGATCGTGTGCACGGTCTATGGGGCAAAATCCTCGACATCTTTGCCGTGTTTGCGACCTTGGGCGGCCTGGCAACCACAACCGGTCTAATCTCGCTGCAACTGTCAAGCGGTCTCCAATACCAGTACGGTTGGGTGCTGCCCGACTGGGGGGCATATCTGATCATCGGGATCTTGACCGCCATTTTTACGCTGGCCGTCTATACCGGTTTGGAAAAGGGAATCAAGTTCATCGGCAATATCAATATGTGGGTGTTTGCCGGGGTGTGGTTCTTTGTGTTGGTCTTTGGACCCACCATCTTTTTGGTGAACCTAACCACCAACTCTATCGGACAATACCTCATTAACCTGGTGCCCATGAGCCTCTACACTGCGCCTGGTGTCGAGGGCAACTGGCTGGGTAGCTGGACCGTGTTCTACTGGGCGTGGTGGATGAGCTGGGCGCCCTTTGTGGCCATCTTTATCGCCCGTATCTCCAAGGGGCGAACCATTCGCGCAACCGTGGCAGCCACCTTGATCCTGCCAACGCTCGCCGATTTTCTGTGGTATGGCATCATCGGCGGTGCGGGCATCCACTTCGACGTGACCGGGGCCCTGAACGAGTATGGCTTGGAGAGTGCCATCTTTGCCATCGCTGAGAATCTGCCGTTGGCGGGTGTGCTGGCCGTGGTGCTGTTCTTTCTCATCGGCACGTTTTTCCTGACCAGCGCCAATTCGGCTGCTCTGGCCTTGTCGATGTTTGTCTCGGGCAAAGAAACACCCGGCCGCAACCTACGGGCGTTTTGGGGGATTGCCTTAGGAGCCGTGGCTGCCGTGCTGGCTGCTACGGGCAGTCTGCAAGTGATCCAAACGGCAGCCATCGCGACGGCGTTTCCGTTGATGTTCTTGCTCCTCTGGGTGCTCTACGGAACGTTCAAAGGCTTGCGCGTCTATCAAAAGGAACAGAATCTGAGCTGATCGCCCATGGCCGGCGCCGACCTCTCGCTGCCGGCCACAAACGATAGAAAGGAAAGGATAATGCTTGTTAGAGATCGAATGACGCCGGACCCCATCACCGTCTCACCCGAGCTGTCGATTGCCGAGGCGATGGAGCAGATGCGCAACGATGGCGTCCATCGCTATC
>JASFOV010000607.1:0-3055 GCA_050116355.1 Anaerolineae bacterium | reverse complement strand
CCAGCGGGCCTCGTCCTGGCTCTCCGCCGGGGAGGGCGGGTCGCCGAGATCAAAGGCGGTGCGGTATGCCTCTCCTTGCTCGGACAGGACATACCGTAACCCCGTACTCAGGTCCACAGCAACCAGCCGCCCGGCGCCGGCCAGGCCCTCTAACCAGGCGGTTCCGTCACCATCACTGCGAGTGGCGGCTTCCTCAGGTGAGAGATCGCCCAGGGCCAAAAAGACCGTCGCCAGCTCCTCGGCAGTACGGGCCCGCGTCCCATCCGCCCGGTACTGTAAGCGGTCGTCCACAGCGCGCACTGCTTCGGGCCGCAGCAATTCGGGCAGCGAGGCCTCATCCAGGAGCTGGGCGAGCAACTCGCGACCCATCATCAGCGCTCCCATCTGCCGCTCAGCCTTGGGCTGGTCCCACTCGTACATGTACTGGTTGACAAAGTCGTAGAGCAGGCCGGCAGCCACGGGGCTGGGCGCGATGGTTTCGGCCGTGATGAGCTCGATCTCACCGCGGCTGAGACTATCCAAGACCTCTTCCAGGTGGACCAGGTCTAGCACATCCCGTAGACAATCGCGGTAGGTCTCGAGGATGATGGGAAAATCCTCGAATCCCTTGGCCACCGACAATAGATCCTTGGCGCGCAGCCGTTGCAGCCAGAACGGAGTGCGCTTTTGGGTGCCCTTGGCCGCGGGTAGCATGAGGGCCCGGGCGGCATTCATGCGGAATTGGGCGCCAAACACGGCCGAATTGGGCAGCTCGGCCAGCAAGCGCTCGCGGGCCTCGACCGGCCCCATCTCCTCCAGCAGCTCCAAGGGTGGATCGTAGTCTGTCTCTAGGAAACGGAACAGGATCCCGTCGTCGCTGACCATGACCTCGGGCTGCGTGCCCATCCTTTCGCGGAAGGCCTGCGCCAGGGCTAGGGCCCAGGGACTGTTGACCCGTGCTCCAAAGCAGGAATGAATCACCAACCGCAGGTCACCCAAAGGATCGGTGAACATTTCGGCGATGATGGTTTGGTCCGATGAAATCGCTCCCAACACGTCCATTTGGCGTTGGACGTAGGTCACCGCATTGTGCGCCGAGTGCAGGTCCAGGTGGTACTCTTTTTGCAGCCAGTCCAGGGCCCCGGCGTCGTCCGTGGCAATCCGGTTGGCCAACTCACGGCGAAAGCGCCCATAGATCTGGCCCAAATGGTAGTCGCGGCGAGGCGCGTCTCCTTTCCAGAAGGGCATGCGCGGCAGGTGTCCGGGAGCGGGGCTGACGATGACACGGTCTTCGGTCACCTCTTGCACACGCCAGGTGCTAGCCCCCAGCGTGAACACATCGCCGGGGCGGGTCTCAAAGACAAATTCCTCGTCCAGTTCACCCAATCGCGTCTTGCGATCGGGCAGGTAGGCCCCAAAGGACCCCCGGTCGGGGATGGTGCCGCCATTGCGAATGGCCAGCAGCCGGCTGCCGGGCAGCGCGGTCAGCCGGTTGTGCACCCGGTCCCAGGCGATGCGTGGTCGCAGTTCGCGGAACGCCGTACTGGGATAGCGACCGGAGAGCATGTCGAGCACCGACCGGTAGAGGTCGTACGTGAGCTGGTGGTAGGGGTACGCGCGGTGCATGAGGTCCAAAAGCGCTTGGACGTCCCAGTCTTGGACACTGACCATGGCCACGATCTGTTGGGCCAGGACGTCGAGGCTGTTCTGGGGGGCAAAGCTGGGCTCGACATCGCCCCCGGACATGGCCCTGGCTGTGGCGGCTACCTCCAGCAGGTCCTCCCGGTGGGTGGGGAAGAAGCGGCCCACGCTGGTCTGTCCTACCAGGTGGCCCGATCGCCCTACGCGTTGCAAGCCACGGGCGATGCCCCGCGGCGATTGTAGCTGGACCACCAGATCTACAGAACCGATGTCGATGCCCAACTCCAACGAGGACGTACCGACCAGGGCTGGCAACCGCCCTTCCTTGAGTGCTTTCTCCAAGCGCAGACGCGCTTCGCGACTGACGCTGCCGTGGTGGGCGCGAAACGGACCACCTACCGTGCCGGTCCCCTGGAACCCCTGTGCCTGGGCGATGCCGTCTGGGGTCAGGGCGCCGGAACCGCCCTCGCCGCCTGCTTGGCGCGATAGCCACAGATCGTTCAAGCGGTCTGCGGCGCGTTCCGCCTGGCGGCGGCTGTTGGCAAAGATCAGGGTGGTGTGGTGGGCTTCGATCAGATCCATCAAGCGGGGGATGATAGCCGGCCAGATGCTGCCGCCGGGTAGTGAACCGAAGTCATCGACAGCCGTGATCACGCGCAGGTCCATGGCCTTGGTCATGCCCGCATCGATGATGGTCACTGGGCGGGCCAGGTATCTTCCGTCGTCGTTGGCTTCTTCATACCCACCAAGAAACTGAGCGACTTCTTCCAGGGGGCGCTGGGTGGCTGACAAGCCAATGCGTTGCACAGGTTGGCCCGCCAGTTCCACCATGCGTTCCAGCGAGAGAGTCAGGTGCGCGCCGCGCTTGTTCCCGACCAGGGTATGGATCTCGTCGACGATGACGGTGCGCACGCTGTGGAACATATTACGGGCTACCGGGCTGGTCAGGATCAGGTAGAGGGATTCGGGCGTAGTGATCAGAATGTGGGGCGGGTGTTTGACCATGCGCCGCCGGGCCGACTGTGGCGTGTCGCCGGTGCGCACCAGGACGTCGAGGCGGGGCAGCGGCGTCCCTTGCTCCTTGGCCGCGCCGCGGATCCCGGCCAGAGGTGCGCGCAGGTTGCGCTCTACGTCGTTGTTCAGCGCCTTGAGCGGCGAGACATACAGCAGGCGGACGCCCTTTTCCAGCGCTTCACCGGCTGTCTCTGCCTGGGCAACCTCGCGGTACAACTGGTCGATGCCCCACAGGAACGCTGCCAGGGTCTTGCCCGAACCGGTGGGTGACAGGATCAGCGTGTGCTCACCGCGCTGGATAGCGGGCCAGCCCATCGCCTGTGGCGCAGTAGGCTGGCCGAAAGCCTCACGGAACCACCCTCGAACCGCGGGTAGAAAGGCGTCCACTGCAGATTCTGATCGCTTATCCCTGGTCATTCGC
>JASFOV010000606.1:0-3065 GCA_050116355.1 Anaerolineae bacterium | reverse complement strand
GGATCCACCCGCGATACATCGCCCGATCTTTCCAACCGTCGCCTCCTCCGTGTCCTAGTGCGGCGCTTGCTCCCGCCACCGCAGGGGTATGGGGATGCGCGTGCTTCCCCACGACATTGATTTCCCACCAGAAAGGGATAGTTGACCGGCGCTACGGGCAGCGTGCCGCCTGTTTCTGTCGACTCAGGACAGGCCCCAGCCAGGGCGCCGGACCCTTCGCAAGGGACGTGCGCCGCGGGACAGGCCCTGGAGGCACGCCTGTGACTGCACTACGCTGGCCGTTAGCCCAAACCAGCCTCTCTGGCCCGGATGACCGCCTGGGCCCGATCGGCCACTTGCAGCTTGCCAAAGATATTCGAGACGTGATTGCGCACCGTCTTGATACTGATGGTCAAGGCTTGGGCGATTTCGACGTTCGTCTCGCCGCGGGCGATCAGCGTGAGGATCTCGCGTTCGCGATCGGTAAGGTCGGAAAAAACCTCCTCAGGGATCACATTGCGGCTGGCCGCGAAAAAGTTCATCATCCGAGCGGCGATGCTGGGACTGAATATCGCCTCGCCGCTGGCGGCGGCGCGGATGGCGCGCAGCATTTCTTCGTGTTTGGCCCCTTTGAGCACATAGCCCCGCGCCCCGGCCCGCATGGCGGCAAAGACCGACTGATCATCTTCAAACATGGTTACCATCAGCACGTTGATGTGGGGGCTGGTGCGGACAATATGGCGCGTAGCTTCAATGCCGTCCATATCTGGCATTTGCAGATCCATCAAGATGACATCGGGCTGGCTCTCGGCGGCCAGGTCCATCGCTTCCTGGCCGGTGGCCGCTTCACCCACGACCTCGGTGTCGGCCGCGGACTGGAGTAGCGCCTTGAGACCGTCGCGAAAAAGCTGGTGATCGTCGGCAATCAGAACGTGAATGGTATCCATCAGTAGCTCCCCTTCGACTCATGTAACAAGGGGGAGGACGGCGATTACTCGTGTTCCCCCGCCTGGCTGGGATTCAAGGGTGCACAAGCCGCCCAGTTCGGCGGCACGCTCGTGCATAGAGGCCAGGCCCACGCCTGGGCGCACACGGTCCGGTAACCCCTGGCCGTCATCCTCAATGCTCAAGTGGAGGTGGCTGTGTTCCCCTTCTTGTAGTGCCAGGCGCAGATGGCAGTACTGCGCCTGGGCATGCCGGACGACATTGGTCAATGCCTCCCGCGCGATGTGATAGGCAGCCACTTCCACCGCAGCCGACAACGGCGGCAGCGGATCGGGTATCGCCACGCGGACGGTCAGGTTGGGTTGGGTGCCACCCAGCTCGCCGCTTTCACACTCGGCAGCGTAGGCGCGCAGAGCGCCGACCAAACCCAGTTGGTCCAGCGCCGGGGGGCGCAGGTCGTAGACAATGCGGCGTACCTCGGCCAGGGTGCCTTCGATGTCGCTCTCTGTTTCGGCCAACAGCTGGTCCGCCAGTTCGGGCTGGTCGGCCCGCAGCGCCCGCGCCGACCCGATCTTGAGCAACTGCGCCGCCAGCGATGGCCCCAGCCCATCGTGCAGATCCCGGCGCAGCCGGCGGCGCTCCTCCTCGCGGCTGGTCACGATCTGCTGGCGGGCGCGCTGCAGGTCAGCGGTTAACTGCAGAGCATGTACAGCCGTACCCGCTTGGCGGGCAATGTTCCGCAGAAGCCGCTCTTCGGCGTCGGTAAACGCCTCATCCACCGCCCGCCGCCCCACCAGCAGGTGGCCGGTGACCGCGCCTTGGTAGGTCAGCGGGTAGGCCTGTGGTGTAGTGGTTGGCTTGCCATAGGATTCCATCGTCTGCACAGCGTCGCCCTGTGGCACGGTTATCGCCACGTAGGGCAGCTTGAGTGTCTCGGCAATGGTCTCCACCATCGTTGGCAAGACCCGATCCGGGGCAAAGGTGTCCTCCATACGCTGTCCCAGCCGGGCCAACACCTCAAAGGGATCGTCGCGATGACCATATAGCAGCCGGTTGACACCGCGCTGGAGGCGTTCGCGCAGAGGTTGGAAGAGAAGGGCCACCAAACCCGTCGCGAGGAAGGCGGTAAACCAATTGCCCTGGGCGTGAAAGAAGGCGCCCAGGGCTCCCACGAGCAGGGCGTAGATGCCAAGGACAGAGGCGGTCAAGGCCCCGTAGACCAGCGTGCGGTTGATCACCAGATCGATGTCCCACAGGTGGTAGCGGGTGACGGCGATGGCCAGCGAAACGGGCACGATGTTCAGGGTAAGAAACCAAACCAATGTGCTGGCCGGCGCCCACCATGGATCAGGAGTACCGGGTGGCAGCCCGCCGAGATAGAAATAAGGGATGCTGCTCAGCAGCAGGCCGAGCATCCACAGGGCAAGACCGTACACCACCCACTTGGTCTGCTGTCGTTCGGCCGGACCAGAGACGTGGCGGTAGCGAACCACCTGGGCGTAAAGACCCGCCGCAAATAGGACGATCACCCAGCCCGCCTGCAGCCCCAGCACCAGAGGCGATTGCTCACTCAGCGAAGCGGCGTCAAAGGACGGCACCAGAAAGAGGGAGATGCTCCACGGGATTGTCAACAGCAGCAGCCAGCCCGTCCAGCTCGGCACCAGGCGGCCGTTGGGAAAAAGCGCCAGGAGCGCCAGCGTAGGCCCTGTCAACAGCAGCGCCTGCATCGTCAGCGCCAGCCCCGGGTCGCCGAGCCAGTAGCTGCTCCACACTTCCAGCGGACCGGCCATCACCGCGGCGTACAGCAACAGGTACACCGACAGCGTCGCCGCGACCGGTTCGGCAAACCGGCGTCGGAAAAAGATCGTCGCCAACGCGAGCGAAAGCCCCGCCGAAGCCAGCGAGGCCAGCCCACTCAGGGCTAGCAGGATGGCCGCACCTGTGCTCTGGCTTTCCACAGGGAGCCGGCCGAACTGCCTGCCAAATTCCTGGGCATAGCCCGGCAGGGAGGTGAACAGGATGGCCAGCGCAAGCAGCGCCAGGAGTATCCAACCTACCCGCGCCGCCCGCAGCCATGTGCCGGTGAGCCGGGGAAGATCCGTCCCCTCAATAGAGGCCTGCTCATCGGCTATGGGCTGGGT
>JASFOV010000605.1:0-3070 GCA_050116355.1 Anaerolineae bacterium | reverse complement strand
GCGGATGGGCACATGTACGCCAGCCATCCGGGTCACCTGCGGCGTCCAGGCGCCGCACATGACGGCCACTTTGTCGCACTCGATCCACTGTCCCCTGGTCGAGACGGCCTCTACCCGCCGTCCTGCGGCGCGCATGGCGGTGACCGGCGCCTGCGGGCGAAGCAGCGCGCCATGCCTGCGCGCCGCCCGGGCGTAAGCCCAGCAGAAGAGAAAGGGATTTAGCAAGCCCTCGACCGCGTGCGCTGCGCCGAGAAAGCCTTGGGTGTTCAGGTACGGTTCGGCCTCTTGCAGCGCCTGCTGGTCCAAGACCTCGGCCGGAATTCCAGCCGCGGTAAGAATCTGGGCGCGTTCTACCCACTCGTCCCACAAGTGCCGTGAGTTGATCAAGGCCAAGAACCCATTTCGACGCCATTCAAAGGCAGCGCCCAATTCCTCCTCCAGCGTCTCTAGCCGGGCCAGCCCCTCGCGTATGAGCCGGAGATTGAGCGGGTCGAGGTGGCCTTCAGCCACCTGAGCCCGACCGGAGCAGGCAGCCGACGACCCGCCGCCCAGGTCACCGGCTTGCAGCAACAGGATGTGCGCCCCGCGCCGGGCCAGGTGGTACGCGGTCGACAGACCCAGCATCCCCCCGCCAATGACAACGACATCGTACCGGTCAGACATGCTCCCTCCCTGTGGGGCTGTCGCCCAAAACGCACTTGAGCGATGGACGATACGCCGTCGCCGGGTCTCCTTTCAGCGGTGCACCATTCGAGAGCCTTTGCCTATTCACGTGTGCTCCGATGTATGACTGGGGTGTCCAGCTCGACGATTTTCGCGGGAACTGTTCCCTCATGCTGGCTGCGCGTAGCGCCGGCCGGATCCACAGGGCGGCTTCGGGCAAGTATGCCGGCGATCCGCAAAAAGTTGGCGAGGAGATCGCGGCCAGCAGGGCGCGCCTCGGGATAGCCGTCGGGATAGACGAGGTTGACCAAGGGATTACGCCGGTCGTAGGCTGTCTCGGTATAGCTCTCCAGGTGGAACTGGGTGCTGTAGATCGGCTGGTCGATCTGGCGCATCATTTGGATGCGACAATCTTTGCTGGAGGCCAGGATTCTGAATCCGGCGGGGAGATCCTTGATCTCGCAATGGTGCACCTGGAGAAACACCGGCGACACGCCCAAACCATCCAAGATGGGGTCGGCTTCGACCACATCGACGGGCATAAAGCCCCATTCTTTCAGATAGCCCGGCGCGGAGAGGGTGGTAATGTCCGGTTCTCCGGGCCGCAGATGGCGCATAGGCGCCACCTGGGAACCGTGGGCCATGGCGATGAGCTGGTGGCCGCCGCAGAAGCCCAGGATGGGCCACTCGGCGGCGCGGATGATATCATACAGGTGGGTCAGATCCGACGGGGCGTAGTGGTGCCAGCCGGTCGCGTTGCCGCTGATGAGCAAAGCAGCGATGCCCAAGTCCTTCAAGCGGCGGTAGGTGACGTCGTGATAACGCTGCACCAAGCAGGGGCGACCCGTCATCTCTTCGACCTTCACTTTGACGTCCATGCAGTGGGCCAGATGGGCGGTACGGTTCTCTGGGTTCTCGAACCAGCTTTCGTGCTCGATGCTCACCAGACAGATCATACAATGCCCTCCAACAGGCGCTGGCAGTCATCGGCTGTAGCCGGTCGGGGGTTGTTGGGGAGCAACGTCATGCGCGATGCCTCCTCAGCCATGGACGGCAGGTCCGGATCGGTGATCTCGAGCTGGCGCAGCGTCGAGGGCAGGCCTAGATCTTGTAGCCAAACCTGGATACGCACGATCACCTCTTCGTCACTGAGGGAGGCGGGCATGCCCAGCGCCTGCAACAGGGCTGTGCGCTTGTCGAGACCTGTCTCGCCCGCGCCCTGCGCGGGTGCGTCCGGCAGCACTGGCAGGTTGTAGGCCAAGCCGTGGGGCAGCAGCAGCCCGATGCACAGACCGTGATGCAGCCCATAGCGCCCGGCGACCGGCCCGGCCAGGGAATGGATGATACCCAGCCCACTCTGGTCAAAGGCCAAGCCGGCCAGCGTGCTGGCCAGCATCATTTCCTGGCGGGCTGCCAGATCGTCCCCCCGCTGGGTGACGCGGGGCAGATGCTGCCAGGCGCGGCGCACGGCCTCCAAGGCGAGCGCGTCGGTGATGGGATTGGCCCGGCGACCCACGTAGGCTTCGATGGCGTGCCCGACGACGTCCACACCCGTGGCAGCCGTCAGGTGGGGGGGCAGGCTAAGTGTGAGGGCTGGATCCAGTACGGCGGCATGGGCAAACAGGTGCGGGCTGAGCACACCGCGCTTGAAATGTGTTTCCTCGTCCTCGATCACGGTTACTTTGGTCATCTCGCTGCCCGTGCCAGCTGTAGTCGGCACGGCAATCAGGGGTAAGATGGGCTGGGTGATGGGACGATCCCCCCATTGGTACTCGGCGTACCGTCCGCCATGGGTCATGAGCAACCCGGTGGCCTTGCCCACGTCGATCACGCTGCCGCCGCCCAGCGCCACCAGGGCCTGAGCCTGGATCTCTTTGGCCAGAGCCAGTGCACCCTCTACGTCGCGCACCGTCGGGTTGCTCTGCACCTCGGTGAACACAGCAACCTGCCAGCCGCCGGTGCGCAATTGTGTAGTGAGCTGATCGACGAGGCCAATGGCCGCCAGCCCGGCGTCGCTCAGCAGTAGGACCCGCTCAACCTGCAACTCGGTCAGGACGGCAGGCAGCGCGGTAGCGACTGGCTGGCCAAAGACCAACTTGACTGGAGAATAGAAACTGAATTCCATGGGTACTCCTCTACAGGGCAGTATGAGCCAGGCCGGTCAGCCGGGCGATGGCGGCGAACTCGGTCGAGAGATCGCCGTAGATGAGGCAGGGGTGATGCTCCCATCCCTCGGCGAGCAGACGCTGGATCACGTCCCCGGCGGGAGTGTGGACCGTGCGGGCCAACCCCGCGGCCCGGCGCAGCGTCAGCCGTCGATCTTGCATCTCCACGGCGATGGTCAACAGGCGAAGCTGTCCCTGGTACAGGCCGACGCGGGCCAAGGTTGCCGGACCTGGCTTGAACG
>JASFOV010000604.1:0-3075 GCA_050116355.1 Anaerolineae bacterium | reverse complement strand
TGGATACCTTCGATCTCAACCTGACCCTTTGCCGGGGAGCGGGGCCTTGGTGTCAGGATGAGAAACAAGACACTCTGGTCTACTGCTATGACGGTCAGGTGACCGTAGATACCGGCAGCGACCAGGTCGATCTGGGCCAAGGGGATCTGATCGTGGTGCCCAAAGGGAGAGGCTACCGGCTTGTCAGTCCAGAGCGGACGCTGGTGGTGGGTGTGAGCCGGCATCGGCCGCCTGGTTTGCCCCTGTCAGACTGAGCCCCGGTGGACGCTATCCGGGTCGCGGACGGCTGTATGCGCTGTCCGGCGTTGGTGGATAACCGGTCGTGCATTGTCCACGGCTATGGTCCCCCTAACGCACGGGTTCTGTTTATCGGTGAGGCCCCGGGCTACAAGGGCGGCGATCTGACCGGCGTGCCATTCACCCGCGACCGGTCCGGGGTGCGCCTTCAGCGAATGCTCATCGATCTCGGCCTGTCATACGAAAAGACGCCCACGGTCGAGCATCCCCGGCTTGATTGCTTCTTGACCAACGTCGTACGCTGCAACCCTCCGTCCAACCGGGCTCCTACCCGGAGCGAGATGGCCAATTGCGAACCCTATCTGTGGCAGGAGATCGATTTGCTCTGCCCAGAACTCGTCGTGCCCCTGGGCAATGTCGCCTCACGAACCATATTTCCCCGGCTGGTGGGCTGGCCGGCGCTGCCTATCACCCAGATGCACGCGCGCGTGTTTGTGCGGAATGGTGTGACTGTGGTGCCCATGCGCCACCCGGCGCGCATCTCCAACGCCGATCTGGGCCGTTTTGTGACCGTGATGCACGGTTTGCTGCATCCCTGAGTCTGGAATAGGGGTTCGCGTCTCTACAGCCAGGTTGATAAAAGCTCCTGATTGTGGTAGACTACGGCACGCGCGCCAGGCGCCGCCGTAGCCATTATGCGGCCGGCGCCACAACGCCAACACTGACCCGCTCGCCTCGCAGGCTGGAGATGGGGGCCTACGGAGCCCGGGCGGAGTGAGGTATATGGATGCTCGATTTTGACGTCTATGCTCGTTTCTACGAACTGGACTATGGCGCATTTGATTCGGACTTGGTCCTGTTCCAGCAGTTCGCTGCTCGCACTGGCTCGCCGGTCCTCGACATGGCCTGTGGGACGGGACGGGTCCTCCTGCCACTGGCCCGCCAGGGATATCAGGTCACCGGGGTGGACAATTCAGAGGCCATGCTGGCTATCGCTCGCGAAAAAGTCACGGCCGAGGGACTGCACGACCGGGTCGTGTTGCACCACCAGGATATGCGCCAATTGGATCTTGGCCGGAGGTTCAACCTGGTTCTCGTGGCGCTCAATTCCTTCACCCACTTGGCGAGCCTCGATGACCAGCTCTCAACACTGGCCCGCATGTACCAGCATCTGCAGCCGGGCGGTGTTCTGGTGTTGGATCTCTTCAATCCGGATCTCGATCGCCTGCTCGGGTTTCAAGGTCAGGTCACATTGGACAAAACGATGCTCGATGAGGAAACGGGACATCAAGTCATGCGCTTCCGCACCGAGAAGGTCGATTTTGGCCGGCAGATCCTGCACATGACCTATATTGTCGACGAGGTCGATTCGCAGGGGACAGTGAAACGCACACTGTTCCCGTTCCACATGCGGTACATCTTTCGCTACGAGTTGGAGTTGCTGCTGCGGTACACCGGCTTTGCGCTAGAGGCAATCTACGGTTCGTACGATCTTGATCCCTTTGAGGGCGACAGCGGTAAAATGATCGCGGTCGCCCGCCGGCCGGACTAGAAAGCGGCTCGTTGTCTATGGATGGATCCCGCACTGATCGATCGCCGCTGACGCGTCGCGCGTTTCTGCGCCTGCTTGGATTGGCTTCAGTTGGTGAGCTCCTATCTGCCTGCGGCTCGCAAGCGCTGTCAGCTTCTTCGCCTTTCACTACCTTTGCCCCTACCCCGGACGCGAATCCTACTAGGACCCAGGTTCCCACATCCGCCCCTACGGGTACACCGGTTCCAACGCGGACCGCTACTGCCACCGCAACCGCCACGCCGACGGTCCCTCCCACGGCCACAGCAACACCAACGCTGACCGCAACGCCGCCTCCGACGCCAACGCCTACGCCCACCCGCGGCCCGTTACAAGCCATTGTCCTCATCCACGGCCCATCGCGCTTTCTGGTTGTCGACCACGTCCTCCAACGTCTCGGCGTCGAGTCCACGGCCATCCAGGTCCACAAGGGCGAGCCGGTGCCGGATCTGCGGGCCTACGACGCCGTCATCTGTGCTGGAGGTGAGTACCGGCCCAACGAGTTCGAATTGCCCATCTTCAAGGCGGAGCGGGTGCGAATTATGGAGGCCCTCGATGCCCGGGTGCCCATTTTGGGGATCTGTCTGGGTCACCAACTCTTGGCCTACTGGTTGGGGGGCAAGGTAGTCCGCGGCAAGTGGGAGATTGGCTGGCTCCCGGTCACCGCCAACCAGGAAGGACAGAGCGATCCACTCTTGGACGGCTTGGACCAGACGTTCCATGCCTTTCTATGGCATGGCGATCAGATCTCCCGGCTGCCGGAGGAGGCCATACTTCTGGCCTCGTCGGAGCTCTGCCGTGTTCAGGCATATCGTCTGCGCGACCGGTTGGTATGGGGTGTCCAGTTCAATCCCCAATACGATCCGCAGATAGCTGAAACGCTGGTGCGGAATACCGGCTGGCTGACCAAGTATGGTTGGGACCCGGATGAGATCATCGCCACTGGCTATGCCCACTACGATGATCTGGCGGACAAGATCTTTGGCAACTTTTTCCAGGCGGTGCTGGATGGTGAGAGTGCCCATGCAACCTCAGCGGTTACACCTGTTCCTCGCGCTACTGCTCGCGGCATCAAGCCTCGCTAGCTGTGGGACGCCGTCCATCCTGTCCCCGTCGCCGAAAACGGTGGCGGCCACTGAGTCCGCGCCCGCGGTGGCGACGTCCCAGATGGCCGCCGCTATGGACCCCTCCAGCACAGTAGACCCATCCCCTACGGCCTTGCCTTCATCCAGCCCCACCACTACCTCCACTCCCGCCCCGCCCACGCC
>JASFOV010000603.1:0-3090 GCA_050116355.1 Anaerolineae bacterium | reverse complement strand
GAGCTTGAACGATTGGAGACCTATCGTGCCGAATTGCTCGAGAACCCAGAGGTGACCGACGTCGATCGCCAGGCGATCTTGGCCGAGCTGGATAGCATCTTGGACATCCTGCGCCGGGCCGTGGATGAGGATCCGGACCAGGCTGAACTCCGTCAAGCCTTGTCTGGACCCGAAGGCAATTTAGAGGCCGCCATTGATCCGGCCGCGCTGGGCACAGCCACGGCGCTAGACGAGATTGCCCAAGAGGTAACTGGCCAATTCCCCCTGCTGCAGGCCAACGCCGTCTATTGGCGCATATCGGAGCCAGGCGCCGAGGAACGGTCCTTGAGCGAACTACAGGCTTATGCCCGGCAACTGGACCGGGCCGCCTTACGGTTGGAGGAACTTGGCCTTCCTGCCGCCGAACAGGTCCGCCAAGCATCGGCCCACTTGATGGCCGGCGAGGTGGAGCCAGCGCGCCAAGCGCTGGCTGGTGTCGCGGAGGTTCTGGATCAAACCACCGCGTCCTTGGGCGAGTTTCTCAGTTCGCTGGAAAGTGGTAGCTATCGCCGGGCCGTGGCCATCCTGAACGCCATCGCCGATCCAGCCCAGGTGCCACTGGATGAGGTCCAACTGGCCGTGGTGCCCGCCATCCTCGAAGAGGTGGGCGCCGGACTGGACGAGGTCCTTCCCGAGTTGAGCGTTCCCTTGCTGCAGGCCGCTGAGGCGATGCAGGCCGGCCAGATCGAAGCCGGTCGTGCGGCCACAGGCCAGGCGGCGGAGGTACTCAGCGAAGCGGGCTACGTCATCGCCCGCAGTGATGCCGCTGCCCAAGGCCGGGTGGTGCGCGTGTTCTGGGGTGTCGATACGCAAGACCATGCCGTCCGCTGGGAAAAGGGCACCGGCGAGCAGGTCTGGGTCTTTATCGTGGGCACTGGCTGGAAATCGTTTACCGGCGGCCCACAGGAGTACATCCCCTTGCAAAAGGGGCTGCTGCGCGGTGACCCGGGCAAATCGTTGCGGACCGGACGCCCCGTCTCCGATCTGCTGTTCAAGCGCCTGCGCAACTCGCTGGTACTGGCCGGCCTGGCCTTTGTCATCGTCATGCCCCTGGCGTTGGTTCTCGGCTTGATCGCCGGCCTCAATGAGGGCAAACCGCTGGACCGTGTCCTCTCCATTGGGGGCATGATGTTCTCTGTCTCCCCTGAGTTCGCCACCGGAATCTTCTTAATCCTGATCTTTGCCTTCTGGTTGGAGCTGGTCCCCGGCGCAACGGTGTTTGGCGAGGACGCGCCCTGGCAGAGGCCCGAGATGCTCGTCTTGCCGGTGCTGACGCTGACCCTCGTCGAGCTGGGCTATGTGCTGCGCATCACGCGGGCCAGCATGGCCGACGTCATGAAAGCGCCCTATATCCGCACCGCATTCCTGAAAGGGCTGCCACGCGCTCGGGTCGTCACCAAGCACGCCATCCGCAACGCCTTGATGGCGCCCATCACCGTCATCATGCTGCACGTCAACTGGTTGCTGGGCGGCATCGTGGTCGTCGAAGTGATCTTTGGCTACCCGGGCCTGGGCAGCTATCTCCTCGATTCGGCTCTCTTCAAGGATTTTAACGCCATCGAGGCGGGCGCCATTATTCTGGTCGCCGTCGCAGTCTCGACCCAGTTGTTGGCTGACGTCATCTATACCTTCCTCAACCCGCGGATCCGCTACGCCTAGCCGCCGTCTTCTTTGTCTCTCGAGACGGTCTGATCCCGGCGTAGCCCGCGGCCCAAGAAGGAGTGAACTATGGCAGTATCGGAACAAAGCATACCCGCAGCCGCCAAAGCTCCCACCCGGCTGCAAAAGGCCAAAGAGAGTCTGTCGGTTCTATGGTCGTCCAAAACGGCCGTGGTCGGCCTCATCATCGTCCTCTTCTGGGTTCTGTCCGCCATCTTTGCCCCCTTGCTGACCCCCTACGCCCCGACCGACCAGGACTACACAGCCCAAAACCAGCCCCCTTCGGCCGGGCACCCGCTGGGCACGGATAGCCTGGGCCGTGACATCTGGTCACGCCTGCTCTACGGGGCGCGGGTTGTCCTGGTCATGTTGCCCATCACCGAGACATTCTGGATCCCGGGTGGCGTGGCCATCTGGGGCGTCCTCTTGGGACTGCTTCTGGGGGCGACGCTGGGCCTAATGGGCGGCTACTTGCTGGGCTGGATCGACGAGGTCGTGATGCGCATCCTGGACGCCATGATGGCCTTTCCCGTTATCCTGCTCTACATGATCATCATCGCCGCCGTCGGCGCCTCCGCCGTCAACGTGGTGCTGGCCATCGCCATTGTCGGCACCCCAGGCATCGCCCGCCTGGTGCGCAGCCTGGCCCTCGACATCCGCACCCGCGACTATATTCGCGCCGCCGAACTGCGCGGCGAACGCTCATTCTATATCATGTTCGTCGAGATCCTGCCCAACGCCCGCGGCCCGATCATCGTCGACGCCATGCTCCGCGTCGGATACGCCATCTTTGCCATGGGCACGCTGGGCTTTTTGGGCCTGGGACTCCCGCCGCCATCACCGGACTGGGGCAGCATGGTTGCCAAGGGGCGGACCTACATCCTGGCCGGGCATATTTGGACGGCCCTGTGGCCCGCCGTGGCTATCGCCTCGTTGGTCGTCGGTTTGAACCTTCTTGCCGATGGCCTGCGTGAAGAGTCCTTGCGGTACCAGTAAGGAGAATGTGCATGTCAGAGAGCACAGCAGTCCAGGCGCCCGTCCTCAAGATCGAAAACGTGGCCATATCCTACGAAACCCGCTACGGCGATGTGGAGGCCGTCCGCGAGGTATCGTTCGATGTGCGCCGGGCCACTACCTTTGGTGTGGTAGGCGAGTCGGGCTGCGGGAAATCGACCGTCGCCTTTGGCATCGTGGATTTCCTGGGAGCCAACGGCAAGATCGTGGGCGGCAGCATCAAATTCCAGGGCCGTGAACTGGTTGGCCGCTCGCAGGAAGAACTGCGCAAGCTGCGCGGCGACCAGATAGCCATGGTTTACCAGGACCCCATGCAAGCGCTGAATCCCTCGGTGACCATCGGCGACCAGTTGGCCGAGGTGCTGACTGTCCATCGCG
>JASFOV010000602.1:0-3098 GCA_050116355.1 Anaerolineae bacterium | reverse complement strand
GAGCTACCGGCGACACTCCTGCCTCCGGAGACGATCGAGACTGAGCCGTCCCCATAAGGTGTTGCCACGACCGGGGGTGGGCCCGGTACAGAATTGGAAAGGATGCGTTCCCAGGTCGGCGTGGGACTGCCCGTTTCCCAGCGATCCGTGGGCGGTTCACCTTCCCGGGATCGGCGGCCACGTCAAGGGAAGGTCCGTATCACATATTTGACACGGCACACTTTCGCGGCTATAATCGACTGACTTCCAACCACTCACTGCGGGTGAGAAAAGGAGATGCCCGTGGACATTGTCCCCCTTTTGAAGCGCCTCACCGAAGCCAACGGAGTCTCTGGATACGAACACCAGGTCCGCGACATCGTCATTGAGGAATTCGGTCGCAACGCCGGCAGTGTGCGGACCGACACCTTGGGCAACGTCATCGCCCTAAAAGAGGGTGATGGAGCGGCGCCACGTTCCGCTCTCATGCTGGCTACACACATGGATGAGATAGGCTTGGTCGTATCCGCGCTGGAGGAAGGATTCATTCACTTTCAGCAAGTAGGCGGCTACGACGACCGGGTCTTGCTGGGGCAAGAAGTCACCGTTCTCGGCCGTCACAACCTGCCAGGCATCATCGGCGCCCGCCCTCCGCACGTGCTACCCGCCGCCGAGCGAAACAAGCCGATTCCCTATAAGGACCTCCGCATCGACGTTGGTCTGTCGCCCGAGCGAGTAGCAGAAATGGTGCGCGTCGGTGACCTGATCACAATGAAGCGCGATCTTGTCGAGTTGCAGGGAGGGCTGGCGACAGGCAAGGCACTCGACAACCGGGCATCGGTTGCAGCTGCCTGTGTCTGCCTGGAAGAACTGGCGCGCCTGCGCCATAGTTGGGACTTTTATGCCGTAGCTACCGTACAGGAGGAGGTCGGCCTCAAAGGAGCGATTACCAGTAGCTATGGCCTGCAGCCGGATGTCGGCATTGCCATCGATGTTACCTTTGCCAAGCAGCCCGGAACCCCTGACGAGCAGACGTTCGAGTTGGGCAAGGGTCCGACCATCTCCTGTGGACCGAACTTCCATCCCAAGGTACACGAGGCTCTGGTCGAGACCGCCAAGGCGCTGGAGATGAGCTACCACATCGAGCCAGCCGCCCGGGTAGGCGGCACCGATGCAGTTGCACTTCAGATATCGCGGGCCGGTATACCGACTGGGCTTCTCTCGATCCCCCTACGAAACATGCATACGCCCATCGAGACAGTCTCGACAGTGGACATCCAGCGGACCGGTCGGTTGATGGCTGCCTTTGTCAGCCGCTTGGACTCAGATTTCCTCGATAATCTCGTGTGGGATCTGGATTTGGACGACGAGGAAGAGTAGGAGGCCGCGTTGTTGCTAGAAGAGCTTTCAAATGCGTTCAGCCCTTCAGGCTCCGAACACGAGGTTCGCCGTCTCTTGGCGCGAGCGCTCAAAGACAAAGTCGATGACCTGCAGACGGACGCCCTGGGCAATCTGCTGGCCTTCAAGCGTGGTACGGGTGCCGAGCCACGCCTAAAAGTGATGGTTGATGCCCACACCGACGAAGTCGGGTTCATGGTCACACGCATCGAAAAGGATGGGATGCTGGGCTTCCGCACCGTGGGCGGCATAGACAGCCGGCTGCTGATGGCCAAGCGGGTGCTTGTCGGTTCGGAGAGATTGCCAGGCACCATTGTCGCTCCCCCCATCCACTTGACCAAGCCTGAGCAGCGTCAGAAAGTGACCCCGGTGGAGCAGCTGGTCATAGATATCGGCGCCACCAGCCAAGAAGAAGCCAAGAAACTGGTTCAGATTGGGGATTATGCAGTCTTTGATACGCGCTTTGAAATCTTGACAGAAGACGGACTGCGCACTGTCAAAGGCAAAGCCTTTGATGACCGGGTAGGCTGCGCGGCGGCCGCTGCCTTGGCCGATAGTGAGTACGCCGTCGACCTATACCTTTCCTTTTCGGCGCAAGAAGAAGTCGGCCTGCGCGGCGCGCGGGTTGCCGCCTATCGCATCGAACCGGACCTCGCTTTCGCCCTCGAAGGCACCATCTGCGACGATGCTCCCAAAAAAGAGGATGTGAGCCCCACCACCATCTTGGGCCAAGGCCCTGCCATCACGGTCATGGATCGCTCCTTCATTGCCGATAAGCGACTGGTGCGCCTGTTGGTCCAGACCGCCAACCAACGGGACATCCCCTACCAGTTCAAGCAACCCGGGGTCGGTGGAACCGATGCTGGCGCGATCCATCTGGCCAAAGCAGGGATTCCCGCGGTGGCGGTGGCCGTTCCCTGCCGCTACATCCACGCCCCGGCAAGCATATTAAGCTTGAATGATTATGACAATCTACTGGCGCTCATGGTCGCCGCCATCCAAACCCTGCCCGAGAGATGGCCAGCCTAGGGCCCTGAGCGTCCAGCAGGTCGGGCAAGACCTGATCTGAGAACCCGGAGGAAAAGAGTCGTGAAAGATCTGATCAAGAAACTGACCGAAGCCTACGGCCCTTCTGGCAGCGAAGAGCAAATCCGCGAACTCATTCAGGCCGAGGTAGAACCCCTAGCTGACGATGTACGCGTGGATACCTTGGGCAATCTGATCGCGACCAAGAAGGGGACGGGCGGCGGAAAAAGGGTCATGCTCGCCGCCCACATGGACGAGATCGGCCTGATTATCAGCTATGTGGACAAAAAAGGCTTTCTGCGCTTCCAGCCCATCGGTGGCATCGAACCCGCGACGCTGGTTGGCGGGCGCGTGCAGTTCGCCGATGGCGCCATTGGAATCATCGCTCCGGAGGATAGAAAAGCCTTCCGCAAGGAGCCAGAGCTGGCCAAGCTGTACATCGACATCGGCGCGACCCAACGGTCGGAGGCCGAGGAACGTCTGGGGCAATCGGTCGGGTTCATCCGACCCTTTGTCGACATGGGAAAGCGCATCGTAGCCAAAGCGTTTGACGATCGCATCAGCTGCGCGATCCTGATCGAAATCCTGCGAGCGCTGGAGGGCTCTCCGCATGACGTGTACTTTGTCTTCAGCGTACAGGAGGAGGTTGGCTTGCGCGGGGCTCGCACCAGCGCGTACGGGATCGATCCCGAGAT
>JASFOV010000601.1:0-3099 GCA_050116355.1 Anaerolineae bacterium | reverse complement strand
CTTCCAGGCCTACAAGCCGGACAGTGGGCCGGAGCTATGGTGCAGCGACGGCACCGCAGCCAATACCGCCCTGGCCCGCGACATCTTTACCGGGACCCAGGGTTCGGATCCTGACCAGATGGTGACCCTGAACGGGACGCTCTTCTTCCGGGCCAACGACGGCGTCCACGGCTGGGAGCTGTGGAAGAGCGATTGCACCGAAGCGGGCACGGTCTTGGTCAAGGACATTTATGGGGGGCCCAATGGCTCGTCGCCCCACAACCTGGCCGCCGGCAGTGGGCCCGACGGCGACTGGGTCTATTTCAGCGCCAGCGATGGGGTCCACGACCAGGAGCTGTGGAAGAGCGACGGCACCGCAGCGGGCACGGCGATGGTCATCGATATCCATCCGACCGGCGCCGGAGATCCAGACGGGCTTCTGGTCATCGATGGCACCCTCTACTTTGCCGCCGACGACGGTACCAACGGCACGGAGCTGTGGACGAGCGACGGCACGGCGGCGGGCACGACGCTGGTCATGGACATCAACCCCGGCCCGTCCGGTTCATCCCCGCACAACCTGACGGTCGTCGGCGACATGCTCTACTTTGCCGCCAACGACGGCACGCACGGCAAGGAGCTGTGGGCGATGGACATTCGGCCCGCCCACAACATCTTCCTGCCGCTGGTGATCAAGAACGGATGAGGCGCCAGCCGCTGGCCAGTTATCGCCAGGGCGAGTCCCCCGGCCCAGACATCCTGAGCGCGTCGAAGGGTGCCTGGGCCAGCGAACCGGGGCCCACCAGCTGCATCGGAATGCTTCTGCAGGCTCGCCCCCCGGGGTGCTCTCTCCTCGCCCTTTGTTCTCGTCGGAGCACCGCTTGACTTTTTCTAATTTTTCCTGTACAATTATGAAAAATCAGGAGGTGCACAATGCAAGAACGTTTCCGATCCGATCTACCCCGGCACAGGCGACTGCTCCAGGTCTTGGTTGCGGGCGCCATGCTGCTGGTATCCGTCAGCGTGGTAGCCGCTATGCCAGATTCCGTGTTCCCCAATATCATTCCCTTGCCTGACGGCCACCGGCCGGAAGGCATCGCCACCGGCCGCGGCACGTCGTTCTACGCCGGCTCGCTGGGCGACGGCTCGATCTATGCCGGTGACCTGCGCACCGGCGACGGCGATATCCTGATCCCGGGCCAGGCAGGGCGCGTGGCCGTGGGCCTGAACGTCGACCTGCGCAGCAACCTGCTCTTTGTCGCCGGTGGTCCGACGGGTATGGCCTTTGTGTATGATGCCGGGAGCGGTGAGAATGCGGGCGAATATGAGTTGGCCGGACCGAACAACTTTGTCAACGACGTGATCGTCACCCGCGACGCGGCCTACTTTACCAATTCGTTCGCGCCGGAGTTCTACCGCATCCCGCTGGGACCGGGCGGTGAGCTGCCGGCGGAGGCCAACGTCGAAACGATCGCGCTGAGCAGCGATTTCGACTTTGTGCCGGGCGGCTTTAACGCCAACGGCATCGAAGCCACGGCCAACGGCAGGTGGCTGGTGATCGTCAACAGCACGACCGGTATGCTCTATCGCGTCGACCCGCAGACAGGTGAGGCCTTTGAGCTCGACCTGGGGGGTGACAGCCTGCCCAACGGCGACGGTATTCTGCTCGAGGGCAAGACGCTCTATGTGATCCAGAACTCTCTCAACCAGATCGCGGTGGTCACATTGAATAACGACCTGAGCGCAGGCATGGTGGTCGACACCATAACCAACGACGCCTTTGACGTCCCGACCACGCTGGCCGGGTTTGGCAATGCGCTATACGCGGTCAACGCCCGCTTCAGCACGCCGCCCACGCCCACTACCGAGTACGATATCGTGCGGGTGCTACAGCCGTAACACAGTCTAGCGCTTTATACCGGACGGGGAGGCTCTTGAGCCTCCCCGTTCTTCCTATAGACGGCATCCGACGATGTAACGGCTACCGAACTGTACCCTTCACCGAGGGACCGGCTTGACCCGCTGGTCGAATGCGCGATAATCCTCTCCATTACAGAGATCGAGCCCCTGGCCCGGTAGCGCCGGGCTGCCACGCGCCACGATCGGAGGCCATGATGAACGGTGCTCAAGCTCTCGTAGAGCTATTGGCTGGCTGCGAAAGCCAGGTGATCTTTGGGCTGCCCGGCGACACCTCGGTTGATCTGTACGACGCCTTGCCGCCAGCCACTCCACCGCCCGACCACGATGGCTGGCTGGCCGGCATCGCGCGAGACAAGGCCGCATGGAGAGCGCAGGTCGAGCACACGCCAGCGCGCGCCCACGGCCGCTTCCATCCCCGGTGGGTCATCCAGGAGCTGCAACGGGTTCTGCCCCCGGACGCAGTCCTCATCGCCGATCCCGGCACACCGACGCCCTACCTGTCCGCGGGGTTTGAACTGCGCCAAGCCGGTCGCTGGGCGATCACGCCGCGGGCCCAGGGGGGCCTGGGCTGCGCCATCCCGGGGGGTGACCGGCGCCCGGCCCGAGCGGTCGGTGATCGGGCTGTGTGGCGATGGGTCGTTTGCCCTGTCGGCCGGCGACCTGGCGACGATAGCCCGGACCGGCGGTCCCACGGTCCTGATCCTGTTCAACAACGGCGTCTAGGGCTGGATCAAAGCGCTCCAGCACCTGTACCACGAGGGCTGCTACTTCTCGGTCGATTTTACGGCGAAGCTGGACTATCGCCCGGGTTCAGCTCCTTGCGCAGCACCGCCAGCCGCCGGAGCAAGGCCAGGACGCGACCTGTTTGCAGCATGCGCTCCCAGTGCCCGTCACTGAACCGCTCGCCGCGCACACAGTAGGTCAGCATTGTCTTGACTTCCGCCAGCGAGCAGGCGGCGACGAATGCGTCATCTTGGAGCATGGCCCACGCCGCGCGGGGCTCATAGTCCCAGTCGGACCACCACGGCTGTCCGGCTTCTCGGAAAAAGTCCAGTACATCCTCCTCGTACTGCGGATGGGGCAGAGTGATCACGCCGTCCGCCGTCTGCTCACCGCCGCGCCAGCGGGCATAGGTCCGCTGCGGGACATCAAAGCGCGGCAGGAAGCGCAGTAAGCGGTCGATGCACTCCCGGGTAATCT
>JASFOV010000600.1:0-3107 GCA_050116355.1 Anaerolineae bacterium | reverse complement strand
CGGAAGAGGTCATGGCGTTTTTTGCGGCCGGTTGGGGCGGGCAGCGGATCAGCGTGTTCCCTAGCTTGGACATGGTGGTGGTCTCTACCGGCGGGAACTATGTTGCCGAAGACCCGGTGGACGAGATCATCACTCGTTTCATCCTCCCCGCTGTGCGATAGCTGACTGGCTAGTGTCTTCCTTGGCATAATAGAAAGACGGCTGAACCTCCACCGGCGCGCTCCAGGTGGACCGCTGGCACTTGCCACTGTAGGACTTGTTGCTTGCGGCGGAGGTCCGGTGCCAGTCGTGGACCCGGCAACTCCCCGTTGCCAAAGGTCGGGAAGGGTGGTATAATGCGCGCCGGAGACGAGCCATGGTAGATCTGCTATTCTATTTGCCCTTCCTGACACCGGTGGTGACAGCACAGTTCGGCCAGCGACGGCGCTGGGCGGTCTATGCGACCTATGGCTTGCTGATCGCCATCAATCTGGGCCTGTTGGGTTTTGTGGGTCTGGCGCTGCTCAACCAGCTCGCGGAGGTCCTCAGTCCAGGCTCGATGGATCCTGAGGCACTGGTTGTCAACTGGCTAGTGGTGGCTGCTATCTGCCTGCTGACGGCGGTGGTTGCCTTTTTGCCTTTGATCCCAGTGGTGCGCCGCTGGATGGCGCGCTGGTTGCCGATCGATCCAGGTTCCCTCGTCCACACAACAGCCCTGGCCTTTGCCGTCTACCAGATCGGTCTGAGTCTGGCGCAGCTGGCCTTGATTGGCAATCTGGAGACTCTGGCTGATGCTGAGGTGGCGCTGACACCCTGGGATGTGGTGACTACGGGTATCCCCTTGCTGCTCTTTGGCCTGGCAGGAGTCGGGTTGTTCGTCCGGCGCGATGTGCGTGGTGTGGTCGAGCGCCTGGCCTTGCGCCGGCCGACGTTGAGACAGTTGCTGGTGGCCGTTGGAGTCACCCTCCTGCTTCTGGCTTTTGATTATGGCGTCACTCTGCTGTGGCAGGCGGTCGATCCGGCGGGATACGATCTGGTCGATCGAGTTGCGAACAACATCTTTGGTGATCTTCTATCACTGGGTGGAGCGGTAGCCTTGGGGCTATCGGCTGGCATTAGTGAGGAGGTACTCTTTCGCGGCGCGGTGCAGCCTCGGCTCGGCCTGCTGCTGACGACGCTGCTCTTTGCCATTGGCCACATCCAGTATGGCTTGACTCTGGCGACAGTTGAGATCTATATCATTGGTCTGGCTTTGGGCCTGCTGCGCAATCGCACCAGTACCACGATCTGTATCGTCGTTCACGCCAGCTACAACGCGGCGGGTGTGCTCTTGGGTATGGCCTGATGGGGCGGGACAGAGGATGAACGACGAGTCGTTTTTCGATCAACTAGAACGGCTGGGGGTGGGTAAGGGCCCGCAGCATCTCAGATCCCAGAAGCGTTCTTCGGGGCCGGCCATCGAGACCTTGCTTGCAGGTGAGGTGGTAGACAGCGACCAGGGGTCTTACTTTCTCTACCAGGAAGCCTACGACCTCGCCTATCGCCACGGCTACCATGTGCTTTCCGACTTGTTGGTGCAGGATTTGGCGGGTCCCGCGCTACTGGCCCGCGATGAACGGCTGGTCGGTATCGATGTGCGGCAGATGGCTTTTGTCGATACCGAGACGACGGGTCTGGCTGGCGGCACGGGCACCTATGCCTTTCTAGTGGGTGTCGGTGTGTTTCAGGAGTCCGACTTTGTCGTTCACCAGTTCTTCATGCGCGACTTTGACGAGGAGCCGGCCCAGCTTCACGCACTGGGGGCGCTGTTCGACCAGTTGGAGGCCGTGGTCAGCTTCAATGGCAAGAGCTTTGATATGCCGTTGCTCGAGACACGTTTTGTGATGGCGCGACAAATGCCGCGGCTGTTGGAAGCACCTCACCTGGATCTGCTTCCGGCAGCCCGTCGCTTTTGGAAATACCGGCTCGACTCGTGCGCGCTCTCCTCGCTCGAGAGGAAGGTGCTGGGGGTAGGACGTGCAGAGGAAGACGTACCCGGCTGGATGATCCCAAGCCTGTACGATCGCTATGTGCGGAGCGGCGATGCGCGCGAGATGCCCGGCATTTTCTACCACAATGCGCAGGATATTCTGTCTTTGGTGACTTTGACGGCCCGTATGTGCGCCTTGCTGGCACCTACCAGTGAAGCAGATGGGGAGACACCTGGCGAGGATCTGTATGGGCTGGCGCGGCTGTACCAGGATTTGGGTTGGCATGACCGTGCTGAAACGGCCTATGCGCAGGCGAGCCAGTCCGCCCGGTCGCCTGAAGTGCGCGAGATGGCCAAGCGTGACCTGGCCTTTCTCCTCAAGCGGCAGGAACGACGGGCCGAGGCCCTGTCGTGGTGGCAGGATCTGGTCGAGGTCGAAGGTGCGATCTATGCTTGTGAGGAGTTGGCCAAGCACTATGAATGGCATGAGGTGGACTTGGCCCAGGCACAGGCTTGGACCCAACAGGCCATTGGCCTGGTCGAGGCCTGGCCGCGCAGCTATAAGCGTCGTGAGGTCCTGAAAGAGTTGCTACACCGGCACGATCGCTTGCAGCGCAAGCTCGCAGTTCAGATGTCGTCGCCAGGATCCAAGACGGAATCTCCCTGACGTCCTGTGCGTAGCTTCATACAGCACCATGGGCACGGGATATGCCGTGTCCAGGATGCATAGGCCAGGCCAAGACACGTGAGCGAAGCCGGGCGCATCACTTACCGGAGCCGGTCGAGTGGCACCCGCAATCAGGTGCCGTCTGGCCAGATGCGTCGCGTCTGGGTTAGCGCTGAGCTGCCGGCTCTAGCCCTATTCGCCGCACGGATGGCGCTTGCTGTTTGTAGTTTTTTGATGTATAATCTCTCAGACCAATTCAACTTGCGAATGGACAAGGGAGAACATTGATGGCCGATTCCGGCAAGGTCAAGGCACTAGAAACTACGCTGGCTACCATCCAGAAGCGATACGGCGAGGGTTCGATCATGCGTCTGGGACAGGCCGGCCATCTACAGGTGGAGGCTATCCCTACCGGCTCGCTGGCGCTGGACCTGGCGTTGGGCATTGGCGGCGTGCCGCGCGGGCGCGTCACCGAGATCTATGGCCCGGAGG
>JASFOV010000599.1:0-3109 GCA_050116355.1 Anaerolineae bacterium | reverse complement strand
GATGATCCGCTGCGCGATCTGCCGACGGTCGATATGCTGGACCACATCCACCACAAGCTGGGCTTTCGCGTCAGCCTGGACAACCTGGCCGGCGCTACGCTGGGCACAGCCAAGTCGGCCGACGGTCTGCAAGCGGTGGCTTGGTACAAGCAGGGCCGCATGCAGGAGATCCTGGACTACTGCCAACAGGACGTGAAAGTCACCCGCCAACTGTACGAGTACGGCCAGCAGAACAAGCACGTCAAGTTCCAGGATCGGACCTACCGCATCAAGATGATCCCGGTAACGTGGTAGGGACACGACCAAGAGCCCAAAGGGAGTGTGATGGCGCGACGGTTTGAGCCGGCCTACCTGGAACTGCACCGCTGCGGTGAGTTGCAGCGCCGGGTGCAAGCGGCGTATGCCCGGCTGGAAGCGTGTGACATCTGTGCCCGCGAGTGCGGCGTGAACCGGCGCCGGAGCGCCCGGGGAGCCGCGTGCCGCACCGGAGAGCGGGCCGTGGTCTCGAGCGCCGGGCCGCACTTTGGCGAAGAGGACCCGTTGGTGGGCAGCGGCGGCTCGGGTACGATCTTTTTCTCGTGGTGCAATCTGCGCTGCCGGTTCTGCCAGAACGCCGAGATCAGCCAGCTGGGCCACGGCCACGAGACGGAGCCTGAGGACCTGGCCGCAATGATGCTCCGGCTGCAGAACATGGGGTGCCACAACATCAACTTTGTGTCGCCCAGCCATGTGGTGCCGCAGATCCTGGCCGGGCTGCTCCTCGCCGCCGAGGCGGGGCTGCGCCTGCCGTTGGTGTACAACACCGGCGGCTACGACTCGCTCAAGACGCTGGCCCTGCTGGATGGCGTGGTCGATATCTATATGCCCGATATGAAATACGCCCATGCGGAAGTGGGCCGGCGCTTCTCGCAGGTCGACAACTACCCGGCGGTCAACCAGGCCGCGGTCAAAGAGATGCACCGCCAAACGGGCGACCTGGTCACCGATGTGCGGGGCGTAGCCCAGCGCGGGCTGCTGGTGCGCCACTTGGTCCTGCCCGAGGGACTGGCCGGCACGGCCGAGATCGTACGCTTCCTGCGCGACGAAATCTCGCCGCGAACGTATATCAACGTGATGGCCCAGTACCGGCCGTGTCACGAAGCCCACAACCTGCCACCGTTGGACCGGCGCATTTCCGGCGACGAGTATGCCCAAGCCGTGCAGCTAGCGGAGGAGGCGGGGTTGCGCCTGGATCAGCGGCGCCGGCGGGGAATGTGGATTTGGCCCTAATCTTGAGGGGGATCTATTGCTCCGAACCATCCTGAACCGCAAACAGACGCAGATGTTGAAGGATGAACAGGCCCAACTGCAGCAGCTGCAGTTGGCCCTGGCCCGCTTTGACGCGGCGGCGGAGGACCAACGGACACTGCAGCGGTCGCTCCAACAGCTCGAAGAGCTGTTCTTGCTGGTGGTGGTCGGCGAGTTCAACAGCGGCAAGTCGGCTTTTATCAACGCCCTGCTAGGCGAGCGATTTCTGCCCGAAGGGGTGACCCCCACCACGGCGCAGATCCACATCCTGCGCCACGACAAGAAGGCTGGGCGCGAGGTGGAAGAGGACAGTGTCCTGGCTGTGTCCTACCCCGCCGACTTTTTGCGCGAGATCAACATCGTCGATACGCCCGGCACCAACGCCATCATCCGCCGCCACGAGCAGTTGACCCGCGAGTTTGTACCGCGCAGCGACCTGGTGATCTTTGTTACCTCGGCCGACCGGCCCTTCACCGAGAGCGAGCGGGCCTTTATGGAGCGGATCCGCGAATGGGGCAAAAAGGTCGTCATCCTGCTCAACAAGACCGACCTGCTGGAAGAGTCGGAGGTCGCGCAGGTGGTGGAGTTCATCCGCCAGAACGCGCTGGTGCTGCTGGGTTTCACGCCGGAAATCCTGCCCATCTCGGCGCGGCTGGCGCTGCGCTCCAAGTTGGCCGACACCCCCGGCGAGCGGGACGCCCTGCGGGCGGCCAGCAACTTTGAGGCGGTCGAAACCTACATCCACCAGACGCTGGACGAAAAGAGCCGGCTGCGGCTAAAGTTGCGCAACCCGTTGGGTGTGGGCCAGCGCCTGGCCGGCACGTACCTGGAATTGGTTCAGAACCGCCTGAAATTGCTGGGCGAAGATATGAAGGCCATCGAGAACATCGAAGGCCAGCTGGAGGTGTACCGCACCGACATGCAGCGCGACTTTCGCTATCGCCTGGCGGATATCGAAAAGATCCTGTTGGCCATGAACAACCGCGGCATGCTGTACTTTGACGAGACGCTGCGCCTGGCCCGAGTGTTGGACCTGGTCAATACGCAGCGCATCCAGGGCGAGTTCGAGCGGCAGGTGGTGGCCGAAACGCCCTACGAGATCGAGCGGGAGGTCAGCGCACTCATCGATTGGCTGGTGGCCAAAGACCTGCGCCAATGGCAAGCCACGCTGGAATACCTGGAGCGCCACCGGAACAAGGTGCGCGATCAAGAGGAACAGATTATCGGCCAGGTAGGCGGGCCCTTTGAATACAACCGGCGGCAGCTCCTGGACTCGGTCGGGCGAGCGGCCAAAGAGGTGGTCTTGACCTACGACCGGGAGGCCGAGGCGCGGAAGCTGGCCCAGGGCGTGCGCGACGCGGTGGCCGGCACGGCCATCGCCCAAGTCGGGGCGGTCGGGTTGGGCGCGGCCCTGGTCATCGCCCTGCATACGGCGCTGGCCGATTTTACGGGCATCCTGGCGGCCGGAACCCTGGCGGTGGTGGGTTTGTTGATCATCCCCACCAAACGACGACGAGCCAAACACGACCTGAACAACAAACTGGAGGACCTGCGCCAGCGGCTGATGAGCGTCATGACGGAAGAGTTCGAGCGCGAGCTGGCGCGCAGCTTGGCACGGCTGCGAGAAGCGATCACACCCTACACCCGGTTTGTGCGCGCCGAACGACAGAAACTGACCACCATCGAGGCTGAACTGGATGGGATCCGGTCCGCGTTGGGCCAGATCCAATCCCGCATCGAAGAGATGTAGGCAGCGCGCAAGATGCAACAACACCCGAGTCCGGGCCAGCTTGGCCCCCGCGGGATACTCCACCCAATGCTT
>JASFOV010000598.1:0-3121 GCA_050116355.1 Anaerolineae bacterium | reverse complement strand
GCGGACACATCACTGCCAGAGATCCTACAAGGGACAGCCGAGATCATCCCCTCCGGCTGGCAGTACCCCGAAATCACGCGGGCGCGCATCACCTGGGAAGGTCAGGAGTTCAAGACAGACGGCTTCCGGGCCACCGCCTGGCAGCAGACCGGGGACATTCGGGTCGATGGTGAGCGTGCCGGTCGGGTGGAGGTCTGCTATCTGGAATCCAGGCCGGATGCCGATGAAGGGCCTTTCCTCAAAGAGGAACGAAGCCTGCTCAATGCGATTGTAGAACGGCTGGGCAGGATCATAGAGCGTGTGCAGGCGGAGCATGCCCTGCGCCGCTATCAGACGATTGTGGCTGCGGTCTCTGACCCCATATCGTACGTGGACCGCGATTACAGGTATGTCGTGGTAAATGAGGTGTACGCCGCATATGCCAAGCGACCGCGCGAGGAGATCCTCGGGCTGTCTATCGCCGAGTTGTTGGGCGAGGAGGCGTTTGTCACGTCGGTCAAACCCCATCTCGATCGCTGCCTGGCCGGTGAAGCGGTCCGCTACCAGGCCTGGTTCGACGTCCCTGGCGAGTCGCGACGGTGCATGGACGTTGGCTACTATCCCGTATTCGACGACAGTGGTCAAGCGGTCGTGGGGGCGGTGGTCGCCTCCCGGGATATCACCGGGCGCCAGCGTGCAACCGAAGCATTGCAGCGAGAACGCAACCTGGTACGGCGCATCATGGAGACCAGCCCGATCGGCATCATCGTCTTCGATACTCAGGGACGCATCACCTATGCCAACCAGCTGGTACAACAGATCTCGGGCTTGAGCGAAAGCGATCTCCACGAGCAAGCCTACAACGCCCCCCTGTGGCACCTACTCGACGAGGATGGAAACCCCCTTTCCGATGAGGATTTACCCTTTGCCCAGGTGATGAACAGTAGTGAGGCCATCCATGATGTCCGCTTTGTCAGCGAGTTGTCGGACGGCCAGCGACTGTCCTTCTCGGCCAATGCGGCCCCGCTCATCAACAAGTCGGGCCGGCTGGATGGGGTGGTAGTCACCGTCGAGGATATCACAGCGGGAGTGCAGGCGAAGGAGCAGGCCGAGCAAGCAGCGGCAGCTGCCGAGCGTGAGCGCCTGGCCCGCGATCTACATGATGCGGTCACCCAGACCCTGTTCTCGGTAGCGGCCATCGCCGAGGCGCTGCCTCGGGTGTGGGAGCGCGACCCGCAGGAGGCCCGCAGTGGATTGGAGGCCCTGCGCCAGTTGACTCAGGGCGCCCTGGCCGAAATGCGCACCATGCTGCTAGAGCTGCGCCCTTCCTCACTGGCGGAGCACGATCTGGGTACCCTGCTCCGTCAGTTGACCGAAGCGATGACCGGCCGGACGCAGATGCCCATCACGATCGGGATCGAGGGCGAGTGTTCCTTGCCGGTTGAGGTCCGGATCGCACTGTACCGCATTGCGCAGGAGGCCCTCCACAACATCGCCAAGCATGCCCAAGCCAACCAGGCGTGGGTGGACCTCTCCTGTAGTGCAACGCACGCCGAGCTGCGCATCCGTGACGACGGTGGGGGCTTTGAACCACAAACTATCGACCCCCATCGCTTGGGGCTGAGCATCATGCACGAGCGGGCCAGGGCCATAGGCGCAATGCTCAAGATCGACAGCCAGCCCGGCCAAGGGACGGTGGTTGTGGCCCACTGGCCAAGCTCGCAGGAGAGTGAACGAGATGGGTGAAGCGGAACAGATCTGTGTACTAACGGTTGACGATCACGAGATCCTCCGGAGTGGGATCCGGTTCCTGTTGCTGGCGTTTGATGACATTGAACTCGTGGGTGAGGCGCACAACGGAGAGGAAGCCCTGCGCCTTTGCCAACAGATCCAACCCGATGTTGTGCTGATGGACATGATGATGTCGGGCATGGATGGCGTCGAGACGACAAAAGCGATCCGGGAACGGTACCCCGCAGTGCAGGTGCTGGCCCTCACCAGCTTCCACGATACCGATCTGGTGCAGCGGGCCCTCCGTGCTGGGGCCATTGGCTATCTGCTCAAGGGCGTATCTATCGATGAACTGGCCAACGCCATCCGGAGCGCAAAAGCTGGCCAGCCTACCCTGGCCACCGAGGCGGTGCAGGCCCTGGTCCAGACCCCCAATGCGTCTCCCAAGCTGGGCAGCGATCTGAGCGAGCGAGAGCAACAAGTGCTACAGCTGCTTGCGGACGGCTTGTCCAACGCCGAAATCGCGGAGCGCCTGGTAGTCAGTGTTGCCGCGGTCAAGTACCATGTTAGCAGCATTCTCTCCAAGCTGGGAGCGGCCAACCGCACAGAAGCCGTAACCCTGGCCTGGCAACACGATCTCATGCCCAAGCCGTAGGTTTGAACATCCAGGGCTCCGCCTGACCACGTTGCGCCCCTCGCCGGCGCGATCCCAGACCTAGCCAAGCGGCTAGGTCTGGTTTGGCTATCTGGCTAACCAAGATTTAGCCACAAAGACTCTTCCTCTGTCTAGTGCAAAGGCAGAGTTTTTCGGTTATACTATCTTTAATCCGGGTAGCGCTGGAACCGACTCATTGTCCAACTCATTGAAGCTGGCCCAAATTGCTCATCGCCTTCATCCTAGCTGACACCGACCGCCAACGCCGACGCCACCTTCTTCAGCCACAGATCAGGAACGATTCTGTACCACGACTAGAGCATCAACTTCACCGGACTACATGCCTTGCTGGCAAACGCATGCCCGTCGATTCGTTCCAGCGCTACTCGGTAGAGAGTCTCCCGTGCCGACGCTCAACCGATAAAGGAGGATAAAACATGAAGCGTCTAGCAGTTGTTTCCGCCGTTCTAGTTCTGAGTCTGGTCATGGCCACCGCCGCCCTGGCCCAAGACATGTCCCGCGTCCGCGTGGTCCACGCCTCGCCGGACGCACCCGCCGTCGACGTCTGGGTCAACGGCGCCGTCGCCTTTAGCAATGCCCCCTTCGAGGGCATCACCGACTACGCCGAGCTCGCCGCCGGCACCTACAACGTCCAAGTCAGCCCCACCGGCGCCACCGAACCCATCGTCATTGACGCCGACCTCGACCTCGCCGCTGGCACCGACTACACCGTCGTCGCCGTCGGCCTGCTCGAAA
>JASFOV010000597.1:0-3136 GCA_050116355.1 Anaerolineae bacterium | reverse complement strand
AGGACCGCAAGCGGCGCTTGACTTCCAGGTGGGGACTGTGGGCGCTGGCTGCCGGCGTCTGGCTGCTTGCCCTCCTGGTGCTGCTGCTCAGCCCCACTCCCTGGCTGCGCTGGCTGGCGATGATGGCCCTGGCCTGGTGGCTGCCCGGCGCGCTGCTCGTCGCTTTGTGGCGCCTGTCCAACTTGGATCTGCCTGCCGCCAGCGTACTGGCGACCGGTTTGGGCCTGTGTTGGCTGGTGCTCGGCGCGCTGGTGGTGCACTGGCTACCAGGCCCTATCGATCTATCGCTGCTGATCGGCGCCTATGCCCTGGGGGCCGCAGCCCTGCTGGTGGGGCTCGCCCTGCGCCGGCCGGAGCCGCTGCCGGTCAGCCCTACCTCGCGGTCCACCTGGGGTTGGATGGCGGGCCTGTTACTGCTGGCAGCGCTGCTGCGCCTGCCAGGCATCGGCTACCACGAGTTCCACACCGACGAGGTCTTTTTGCTGCGCCGCGTGGTGTGGGCCGTCGAGGGCCAGGACGATGCCCTCACCCGCCACGCCAAGGGGCCGGGCCAGATCGTGGCTACCATCCCCGGCTATCGCGCCCTGGGCACGACGGACGAGTTCGCCGCCCGGCTGCCCTTTGGCTTGATGAGCGTGGCCAGCGTGCTGGCCGTGGCCGTGCTGGGCCGCCGCCTCCTGTCGCCCGCGGTCGGGGTGTGGGCTGGGGTCCTGTTCGCGGCCAACGGCTTTGCCCTGGGGCTGTCGCGCATCGTGCAGTACCAGGCGGCGGTACTGTTGCTCTCCGCGCTGGCTGTGCTCGCCGCCTGGGAATTCGCGCAACGGGGCGAGGGGCGGTGGCTGGCCCTGGCCGCCGTGTTCAGCGCCTTTGGCCTGGTTATGCACTACGAGTACGGCCTCCTGGCGCCGGCCTTGCTCTATCTGGCCTGGCTGGGGTGGAAGCGGGCCGCCGACCGGCGGCGGTTGACGCTCATGGTCTTGGGGGTAGGCTTGGCCGGCACTTTGCTCGTCGCGGCGGCCTATGTGCCACTCATCCTCGGGCCGCGCTTCGCCGAGACGCAGAGCTACTTGGGCAACCGGGTGGGGGGGCTGGGTGCCTTCAACCTCGCCTTCTTTGTGGAGATGGGTACTTTTTACAATGCCAGCTACTACTTCTTTGGGCTCATCGGCTTGATGCTAGCCGGTTTGGTCGTGGGCTGGCGCACAGCCCGCCGCGCCACGGTGATGCTCGTGCTGTGGTTCGTTCCCTTTTTCATCCTGCTCGTCTTCATCATGCGTTTCCCCGGCACTCACTTCTACCAGATGATGGAAAGTTGGGTCTTGTTGGCTGCCCTGCCCTTGGCCGTGGTGACCCAATCCACGAATATGCGACCGGTGATCCGTGGTGGCCTGCTGACCCTGGCCGTAGCATGGTTGGTTGTGTCGGCCGGCTACCTGTATTTGATCTTTTTCCGGCAGGATCCCGAATACCTGGTCAACTATGACCAGGAGCGGGTTCCCTTCTATTGGGCGCCCTATGGCCAGGACGTACCCCAGCAGCCGCGCTTTGGCTTTCCCATCTACGAGGGCTGGAAGGCGCTGGGCATGCTGGCCGAGTGGGGCTGCCTGCAGGGCACCTACGCCAGCAACGAGCGCTCGCACAGCCTGCAGCAATGGTATGTGGAGGACCTGCGCCGCGTGGAGATGGACGCTTCGCCTGATTTCTTCTTTTTGCCGCGCCACCTGCAGGAGCCGGACCCCCGCTTTGACGATGACCTGCTGGCGGGCTACCTGCAGGCGGGGGCGGTGCGCGTGCGGGAGGAGCCGCGCATCGAGATCTGGGCGCGCCAGCCGCTGCCAGTGCCATACGTCGAGTACCAGGCCGAGGCCTTTGATGCCATCTTTGATCGCACCGTGCCCGCCCTTGAGCCGGAGCCGCAGCCGGCGGCCATGGCCGGCGAAGTACCGCTGGACCCGGCGGTGACCCTGGTCGTGGCGGCCGTGGACCGCACCGAGCTGCACCCAGGCGACGTGCTGCACCTGCGCCTGGTCTGGCGCCCGCAACAGGCCCTGGCGCAGGACTACAAAGTCTTTGTCCACCTAGCCGCGGAGGACGGCCAACCGGTGGCGCAGTGGGACGGCCTGCCCTGTTTCAACCTGGGCCGGACCAGCCGCTGGGCCGTGGGCCAGGAGGTGACCGACCACGTATTGGTTCCCCTGCCGGCCGGGACGCCGGCGGGGATCTATTCGCTGCTTGTGGGGCTGTACGACGGCGCCAGCGGCGAGCGGTTGGGCGGCCGCGCCATCGACGTGGCGGCGATCACCGTCCGCTGATAAGCAACTACTCAGGGACCGCCTAGCCTCTGAACCCAAGCGGCGAACACAAGCAACCCCGGCTGGACCGTCGGTCAAGTCCCCCTACACTCACCTGGAGAGCAAAGATAAAGGAGGCACCATCCATGAAGCTCGACTATCGCAAAACCTTCTTGCTGGGCTTTGGCTTTTTGGGCGTAAGCTTCATGTGGTTGGTCTATAACTCGTACGTGCCGGTCTTTTTGCAGGCGGGCAACCCGGCCTTTGACCAGACCCAGGGCGCGACGACCGTCGGCTTTGGCCTGAGCGCGGCCGTAGCTGGCTTTATCATGACCCTGGACAACATCGCCGCCTTTTTCATCCAGCCGGTGGTCGGTCTGCTCAGCGACAAGACGCGCACACGCATCGGCCGGCGCATGCCCTACATCCTGGCCTGCGTGCCGGTGGCGGTCCTCGCCTTCGCCCTTATCCCGGTCGCCGTCAATCAGATCCCAGCCGAGCTGTCGGGACAGGCGGGCCAGTTGGGCGGGCAGCTGGCCTTCTTTATGCTGGTCATTGGCGCTTTTCTGCTGTTCATGGCCGCCTTCCGCACGCCGGTCATCACCCTCATGCCCGACATCACGCCCTCGCCCCTGCGCTCCAAGGCCAACGGCGTCATCAACCTCATGGGCGGGGTGGGCGCGCTGCTGGCCATCGGTTGCATGTGGTTCGTGACCCGGGGCGAGGCGCGCAGCGCCTAGAGAGCGTTGTCTGTGCGGTCTGTACCGCCCTCACCCAGCCTCGACCTACAGCGCATGCTGGTCCCGGACCTTTTTCGCTGCGATCTATTATGCACCCTATGTGCG
>JASFOV010000596.1:0-3140 GCA_050116355.1 Anaerolineae bacterium | reverse complement strand
GTCCTCATCGAGCCAGCTGTAGCTGGCGCCAACCGGGCTGCCGGGCGCGACCTGGCTGGGGATCAGGCCGTCGTTCAGCTTGACCCGCGCGCCGGCCTTGGACGCGGCGCGGTAGAGGTTGAAGCCCAGGTTGTCGATCTCGTCGGTTGTCTCCCAGGCGATCTCGATGGCCTCGCCCTGGGCTTGGGCCCCAAAGTTGGCCAGGTCGATGGCGGTGGGTACAAAGTTGGAGAAGACATAGTCCTCCACCTCGCCGTCCGCGGCAGCGATAATTCCCAAGTTTGGATCTACCACGACAAGTGCTTCCGTGGGAGGCAGACGACCCTGGTCGGTGTTGACGCGGAAGCGACCGTAGGTGACTACATCCGGCGCGCCCGTACCGCTGGGGAACGAGTTGGGGACCCTGAAGGTGATGTCCTGTGGCGCGCCGATAAGCGTCGTATCAGCGATCCGGTCGCTCAGAGGAATTGCCCCAAGCGCGGGGGCCGTGCCCTCGTCAAAGTCACCGTCGAGGTTGAGGTCGATCCAACCGTCCAGGTGGGCGCCGGCCGTGCCCGAGATCACCAGGGTGTACAGCTCGCCCGCTTCCAGCTCGGGAAGCGGCATGACCAGCCCATCCTCATCGTCGTTGCCAAAGCCGGGGATGAGCCAGGGCCGCAGGTCGTCATCAGCGGCCGGCAGGCCCGGCTGGCCGTCGCCCTCAGCGTCCACGACCAGGCCCAGGATGGGGCTCGTTATTTGGCCGGTTGCCGGGTCGGCGATAATTAGGTGCTTGGGCCCGTTGTTGGCCAGCGCCGTGCCATAGTTGGCCATGACGGCGTAAGATGTGCCAGCGTTGATCATTTCCCCTTCGGGCGCGTCGCCCAGGTCGTAGAAGGCGAACGGCACATCTTCGGCACCGGACTTGGCCGGCGAGTTGTGGGCGGACTGCACGATCGGGGACGGGAACGCGCCGCCACAAGCGACGTCGAGGTCGATGCTCATCTCGTAGACCATGGTCCATTCCCACTGGTTGACATCATCCCACCAGCCTTGGGGCGGGTTGACTGTATCGCTCAGGTTGGTGGTCCAACCGATCTCGTCAACAATGGTATCTAGATCACCCGTATTGACCGACAGCCACAGCTCCGGAGAAGAATCCAGCGTCGAGTCACCTAAGGTTGGATCCCAGCCCTGGCCGTCATCGAACCAGTTATTCAACATCCACTGCAGGGAGCTGGCGGATACCAGGCTGGGAGGCGGCGTGCCGCTGCCATCCGGGCCGAGGGCATCGGAGCGGTAAGAGGGGCCTGTACCTGCGCCCACATAGACATAGTCCTGCTCCCAGGTGTAGCTGGTGCCGTCGCAGGTCAGGTTCAGGCCCACGTTGTCGGACTGGATCAGATCCAAGGCCGTGTGGTGGCGGTTCCACTCGGCGCTGCGGACATACGCATAGTCAGGCTCACCGTTCTTGGAGATGCCAAAGACGTTGTCGTTGACGGTGGGCAGCACGACCACGGCCACGTACAGGATGTTGGTGCTCTCATCCACGTAGTAGTAAAGGGTGCCGCGGCCGGGGTTCTGGGCCAGGAATACGTACTTTTCGTAGTCCGGAGTCCCACCAATGTCAGGGTCGACACCATAGAACAGGCCGTCGACGATGGGCGGGCCGGTCACTGGTTGGGCCGAGATGCCCGCAGCGGGCACCAGCGCCACCAGCAGGGCCAGTAGGGAAACCAGGGCGATGATCCTCGGGTATTGTTTTGCCATCATGTCCTCCTTGTTGTTTCAGGGCCGGGCAGGGTCGCAACGATCCTGGCGGCTAGGCAATTGTCGATAAGTGCTTGGTCAATTGATAAAAGAACAGTAGAATGAATGGGTCCTGAACGGTATAACCGCAGTAAGGCGATAGTCCACCTCCTCTGGCGGGACGGGCCGTCTCGCCTGTTGACCGGTATCGCTCCTGGTAGGGAAGTGCCGGCCGGGGTTGGGAAAAGAAGCCGGCGCGGGCAGGGGGAGCCGATACGCTACACTTTCCGTCAATAGTACCAGGGTACTAGTAGTACTCTAGTCCTATTATACACTGTTTTCCCCCAATGTCAAGAGATTCTCATGCTGCCAGCCGTTCCCTGCTCGTGGCCGGCGGTGGGGGCGGTGAATCTTGAACTGTCAAGGTACGGTACGTATCTTATCACGACTTCTTTAAAAGTCAAATAAGAATCAAGTTAATAATGGTTAAGGCCCGAGACACGCCGCTGCCATTGGTTGCGGCGCAACAGGGCCTGGACCCGGGCCTGGACTTCCTGCGCGCCGAAGGGCTTGGTCACGTACTGGTCGGCGCCGCGGTCGAGGCTCTCGACTTCCGCCCCTTCGCTCTCGGCGGGCACCAGGGCGATGATGGGGATGGAGGATAGCTCGCGGATGCGGTGCAAGGCCCGCCAGCGGTCCGGCTCTGTTTCCAGAATCTCCAGGATGATAAGGTCCGGTTGTACCAGTCCAAATTGGAGGAGGGCGGCCTCGTTGGAGACGGCGTAGACGCTGTATCCGGTATCGAGGAGCGCCTCGGTCAAGAGGTTGCGCGTCGCTTGATCGTCTTCTACGACGAGGATTCTGTTGTGCAACGCAGTCTCCGCTCCTGGTGATGGCACGACTCCTCCTTCAGGTTCTATGATAGCATAGGCACGTTACAGCTAGGTTGGGGTCAGGTAACAGTCTGGTAACAGTTTGATGGGGGGAGCTGGTGTGGGGGCATAGCGGCTACGGAACCGTTACGACTGGGCACCGGGCAGGGGCGCAGCACTGCTGCGCCCCTACGCCCACGCGCCCCTACGCTCCTACGCCTTGCCCGTTGCTACGTCTCTGGGCCGTGATGGGCCATCTGTGGTTTTCGCGAGCAATTGTCCGGTTGCTTTGCCGGCGGGGAGGGATGTTCGAAGGCAGGGGGGCAAGAACCAAAAAAAACGGGGTCCTCCGCAGAGGACCCCGTTCAGGGTGGCGTTCGAGGTTAGTGCTTGGGCATATAGTAGCCGGTGCCACGCTTGGTGAGGACGTAGCGCGGCTGGCGCGGGTCGGGCTCGATCTTGGTGCGCAGACGCTGGATGTTGACCTTGACGTTGGACAGGCTGCTCTCGTAGCCGGCGCCCCAGACGTTATCGAGGATC
>JASFOV010000595.1:0-3151 GCA_050116355.1 Anaerolineae bacterium | reverse complement strand
CTCGATATACTCCATGACCAGGTAATTGTGTCCACCTTCGGAGAAATAGGCGTAGAGATCAGGGATCCCCGGATGCTTGAGTTCGCCCAGCGTACGAGCCTCTGCCTCGAATCGCTCTGCAGCCCGATCCCGGGCCTGTGCATCGGCTGGATCGTAATACTCGACAACCTCTTTGAGCACAGCCAGCCGGTCAAAGGCCTTGGTCTGGGCCACCAACCACACCGCCCCCATCCCCCCCTTGCCCAAGGCCCGCACCACGCGGTAGCCGCCATTGTCCAGCAACTGGCCTGGGTGGAGCCGCGCCGCGGCTGCGCTCAACGGCGTCTGGCACGAGGCACAATATCGGGCGCCGGCCCGGTTCAGCCGGCCACAGTTGGGGCAAGCTACACTCAACAGCGTATCCTCGCATTCGGCACAAGATCCGCGCCCACGGTCCATCTCCAAGGATGCATCCCGTAACGCTGTCTCGCACCAGGGTGAGTCTTAGGGTTTCCTTCTTGTGCCCTTGACGATAGCCCATGCCGCCCCTACGCCGGCAAAGATCAGGGCCGGCAGCAGATAGACGGCCAGGAGCGACAGCGGCAACGCCTTGAAATAGGCCGCCACCAGTTCCATCAGGTCCAGCGGCCAACTGCGCCAGGTCCACCACAGGGCGACAAGCACTCCGGCCAAGATCAGCACCTCGCCCAGCAGGATCCAACGGCCCACTTGAGAGCGAAGCAAGCTGGAGAAGGTCTTGGTCCACTGGCCCAGCCCCCTCCTAGCCCCTCGCCCAGCCGTTTTGGCACCGCGCCACAGCCCGCGGCCGATGCGCCGCAGCCATTCCACCGCCACATTCAGCTCGGCAGAGACCGGAATGGAGATACGCGACCCCCGGGATGGAGTACAGGCCAGCACGGTCTGCAGGTCTCGCTGCATCGGCAACTGTTGGCCCTGGATACTGACAGTCACTGTGGCCTCAGCACCGGTCAAGCACCCCACCTCCTCCGGTTCGATCGAAAGCCAGGGTACCGAGACACGAAGATTGGCGCGGGCATAGCCACGGCCCTCGTTGCGCACAATGAGTGTCTTCGAGGTGGCGCCGTCACGGGCGACGCGCCCAAAATCGAGGCTCAGCGGCTCGATCGTCAGGCGTGGGACCTCCAGGCGAGGGTCCAGGCGGTGCAGGAACGACTCGAGCGCTGCGTCGACATTCGACTCCAGCTGCGCCGTCTCGACCTTGGCCACCAGGTCGTGGCGGTTGCGGGAGCGAAACCAGCGGGCAAAATCCCCCGTAGCGAGATGCTGCCGGGCATCGCGCCAGTGCTGGTCGGACAGTGGCACCAGATCGGCCGTCGTGTGGGCCACGGCGCCGCTGCGAAACACAAAGGGTTGCGCACCATCTTCCGGCACCAGCCACGCCTCCAGCGCCTGGCGCAGTTCGGTCGCCGTGCTGCGCCGCTCGACGCGCGGCAAAAGGGCTCGCTCCAAAGCGCGGCCCAGCGGTCCGGGCAGCTCCTGCATCTTGGGGAAGTGAAAGGGGTGTTCGGCCGGATCATCATCGGTCAGCAGGTGGTAGATCGTGGCCGCCAGGGCATACACGTCGGAGCGCGGCTCACTGGTGCCCTGGTGCTGTTCGGGCGCGGCATAGCCTGGCGTGCCAAAGAGGGTCGTCCCTCGTGTGCCCGCTGGCCCCCGCGTGGCCCATTGCAGGCGGGCTTGGGCCGTGCCAAAGTCCACCAGCCGGACCTCACCTCCGACCCGGTCAACGATCAGATTGGCGGGCTTGATATCGTGATGGATGACCGGCGTGGGCTGCTCAGCGAGGTATTCCAGTACCTGGCAAATGCGCACCGCATGACGGACAACAGCCTCAGGCGCCAGGGGGCGCGCCGGCACAGTGTGACCCAGCAAGTCAACGTGCGTCACCGCTCGTTCCAGGGTCTCGCCCTCGATATACTCCATGACGATGTAGTGGCGCCCACCCTCGGAAAAGTAGCTATAGATGCGCGGGATACCAGGATGGCTCAACTCGGCCAGTAGGCGCGCCTCGGTCTCAAACCGGGCCTGTGCCTTGGCCGCTTCCTCCGCATCGCTGGGATCATAGTAGTCTAGCAACTCCTTGACCACGCACTTGCGGTCAAAGGCACCCGTGTCCGCCGCCAGGTAGAGGGCCCCCATGCCCCCCCGGCCCAGAGGTTCCAGGATCCGGTACGCACCCCCCCGCAGCATGTGACCTGAGTGCAGGGGCGACCAGCGGTCCTGGCGCAGCGGCTGGCCACACTTCTCACAGAAGCGAGCGCCGGACCGGTTCTGATAACCGCATGCTGGATCGGAACAGAGTTGCATCGCCAAGGGATCGGAGCCAGACACGAGGGCAGCCGGACGGGTTGGGAGCGGATCTCGACGGCCCCCAACCTGCCGGCCGGCCCACCTTCAGTCCTGCTAGCTTGTCTTCAGCACCAGGGCTACGCGACCACAACGGATCTCATCGCCGTCTTTGAGTGCCTGGCGGGTCTTGGGCGCCAGCTTCTGCTTGTTGACAAAGGTAAAGTTGGTGCTGTCAAGGTCCTCGATGTAATAGGCCCCCCCCTCGACAAAGAGACGTGCGTGGCGCCGTGAGACCCCACCCTCCTCACCACCGTGCGGGGTCAAGTCCACATCGGGGAAGACGCCGCTCACCGGGTCCTCACGCCCGATCAGCACCTCCTCCGCCTGCAGCGCGATCTCCGCGCCCGAGTCAACGACGACCAGCCGCGGACCGGCGGGCGCCGTTGGCGGCACCTCTGTCACTGGGGCGGGAGCCGGCGGCGCAACGGGCTGCAAAGCTGCGCCACAGTCGCTGCAGAACGTGTCACCCGGTTCCACTGCCGCCCCGCAAGCGGGGCAAGCCGTCGGCGCCGCTTCGGGCTCGGACACCGGCTCAGGAGGAAGGGGAGCAGCGGCCAACGACGCACCACAGCTGGCACAGAATGCCTCACCAGGCAGTACCTCCGCACCACAGGCCGGACATGTCAGCTTATCTTCGACTGGCGCCTCGGCTTCTGCGGGTGGCGCTTCTTCCTCCGGCGCCACTGGCTCAGCCTCAGCCGGCGGCGCTTCCTCCTCTGCGGCTGCTGGTTCAACCTCAGCCGGCGGCGCTTCCTCCTCAGCGACCGCTGCTTCGGCCTCT
>JASFOV010000594.1:0-3152 GCA_050116355.1 Anaerolineae bacterium | reverse complement strand
CTCTCGTTTGCCCTTTCGCGTCTCGGCTGCAAGATTGAGCGAATACCAGTGGGCCACTACCTCGAGAATACCTTCGATTAGCACACCCAGCGAGCCATCACTGTCCTCGGACGGCTCACTGGCGGACAGAACCTTGAGCCCTAGCTTCTTCCGGAGTAGAGCTTTGTAGGTCACCGAATCCTGCCGATCACGGGCCAGGCGGTCAAACTTGTGTACAATGACGGCATCAAAACGCCTTGCCCGAGCGTCGGCGATCATCTGCTGGAAGGCCGGCCGGTCATCAGTGCGGGCCGAATGTCCCTCGTCACGATAGATCACGGCAAGATCACCGGCCAGGTCTCCCGTCTGGTTTCGTACCCAGTCAGCGATCAGGCGCTCTTGGGCGTCGAGAGAGTAGCCTAGGACCTGCTCATCACGGCTCACCCGCACGTACGCTGCGTAACGCACCAGTCTCCTTCTCCTTTGGGCGCTTGTCTTGCTCCGCCTCCAAGCGCCGCAGCACCTGAGCGACCTGTCGGGCGAAGTTGTCGATGACTTCTCTTTCGGTCAATTGAATCGGCTCCTCGTCAAGTCCAAAGAACCCTTTGCTATTCCCTATCTACCATCATATCAGATCATGACGCAAATTACTATCCGGCAAAAAGACGGGTATTTCTCAGAATTGAATCCGATTTTTTCCATCAATAAAACTACGTATTCATATGATCGTGCATGATATGGGAACGACCCATCTGCTACCTGCTCGATACCCTATGACCGCAAGCTTCTAGGTGAGCACGGTCTTGAAAGCAGACAGACGCTGGACGGAACATGTCAAGTGCCCATGGTAGCAAAACCATACTGGGCTGTAAGATCGAAGAGGCCGGGATTGAGGGAAGTCTCAATCCCGACCTTGGTGTTGCTGACCCAAGCTACTGGCGTACGCTATCCCGCCTACCGCATACCTGGTTGGGCTCTATGCCCAATGCGGATCGGCTTGCCTGACCGGCTCTTGGTTAATGTCTGATATGTGGACTTACATTTGGGCTAGTTTGGAGAGAAGTCGAGGCGAATCTGGTCAGCGCAACTGAGGTCAGGTCGACCTCGCGTATGGCTTCACGAACAGATGTCATTGAATCGAACTGTGACAACTGCAGCATGACACCCCACAGGCTGCTTCATCGCTCCGCTATGACCTGGGAGCGAGTGATTGGAGATCTTGCACCCGTGCGCTGTAGATTAACGAATTCGATTCCTTGACAGCGCCCCGGGCTCGTGCTATACTGACATCCAACCGGTCGCTATACTGGCCTAGCTGCAATCTGGAGCTAGAGCGCGCGAGCGCTTACCATACCAGGAGGCGCATGTCCTCAGTAGTTGGCGATGGAAATGATACCCGGAACCTAGACAGGGTCGAAGCATCTTCCGGGTCGCCTGCCGCACACCCTACCATTGGCTACCTAACCCCTCGAATTGGCGACGATATCAGTCAGGCGCTGTGGTCCGGCGTGGTTGCCGCGACCCAGGAGCGCGGTGCCAATCTAATCTGCTTTGCTGGAGACACCCTGCGCGACGCTGATGGCTTGCCCTCACCGGCCAACATCGCCTACGATCTGGTAAATGGGCGCCTTGTGGATGGTTTGGTGAGCTGGGCCTCCTCGATAGGTGGGAATCTCGAGCATGACGAGGTTGTGAGGTTTCACGGTCGCTACCAGTCTCTGCCGAGGGTTAGTATCGGTCTACCCATGGCCGGGGTCCCCACAGTATTGATCGATAGTTACCGCGGCATGCGGGATATGATCGCCCACCTGATTCAGGTCCACGGCTACCGCCGGCTGTCCTTTGTCCGTGGGCCTGAAAGCCATTACTACGCCCAGGAGCGGTACCGGGCCTACATCGAGGCGCTGGAGGCGCACGGGATTCCCCTAGATCCCGACCTTGTCACCGCGCCGGGGGACTTTGTGCCTGCGACAGGCATGGAGGGCATTCGCCTGCTATTGGATGAGCGGAGGCTGCGGCCCGGGATCGACTTTGAGGCGGTAGTAACCGTCAGTGACCTTCCCGCACTCGGTGCGCTGCAAGAGTTGCAGGCTCGGGACATACAGGTCCCCGAGGCCATTGCTCTGGTGGGCTTCAACGATGGCCTGGAGGGACGGTTTGTCACTCCCCCCCTGACTTCGGTACGGCTGCCGTTCTACGAGCAGGGCCGGAGAGCAGCCGAGATGTTGCTTGCGCTACTGGCGGGCGAGCAGGTGCCCGAGCAAGTGGTTCTGCCGGCCAGCCTGCAGGTCCGCCGGTCATGCGGCTGCTTGCTGCCATCGGTGATTCAGGCAGCTGCAGGCCCCACAGCGCTTCCGGTGGTTGGAGATACGACCGCGGCCGCCTTGGCCGCTCAACGGGAGGTCGTCCTTGACGCCTTGGTGCAAGTGGCAGGACCTTCCAACGAGGGGCTAGATCCCGGCTGGCCAGCAAAGCTGTTCGATCCTTTTGTGGTGGAGGTGACTGGTGACTTGGCAGCGGGCCTATTCCTGCGAGAACTGGACCGGATTCTACGCCAGGTGATGCTGACTAGTGGTCAGATCCAGGTCTGGCAGGATGTGGTATCGACACTGCGTCGCCACACCCTGCCCTGCTTTGACAATGTTGATGGAGGGGGCATTCGGCGCGCAGAAAACCTCTGGGGACAGGCACGGGTTCTGGTTGGAGAAGCGGTGCAGCGAGCCCGAGGACATGAGAGGGTGCAGCAGACTCGCCAGACTCAGACCCTGCGGCAGATCAGCCGCGCACTGGTCACCACCTTCGATGTGGCGGAACTAGTGGATGCGTTGGCTCGGGACCTTCCTGAACTGGGCATAGAGTGCTGCTACCTTGCGCTCTACGAGGACCCTGACGCGCCGGCTTCACAGTCACGACTGATCCTGGCCTATGACAAAAAGGGACGCATAGCGGTATCACCAGATGAGGCCACTTACCGCACGGAGCAACTAGTACCCTTTGACTTGTCGGGACAATACAGAACTGGCAAGCTCTGCAACTTGGTTGTCGAGCCATTGCATTTCCGGAATGAGCAGATTGGATTTGCCATTTTTGGAGTCGGGCCAATAGACGGTACGATCTACGAGGTGTTGCGCGGGCAGATCAGCAGTTCTTTGAAGGGGGCTCTTCTGTTTGAT
>JASFOV010000593.1:0-3152 GCA_050116355.1 Anaerolineae bacterium | reverse complement strand
CATTGCAGTGGGTAGTCCATTTGGATTTGAACAGACTATGACCACCGGCATTGTCAGTGCCCTGGACCGCGTAGTGCGACAGGAGAGCGGCTACTCGCTTCTGCAGCTTATCCAGACCGATGCCGCCATCAATCCTGGCAGTTCGGGTGGACCATTGCTGAATGCTCAGGGCGAAGTTATCGGCGTAAATACCCTGATCTTCTCCAGCAGCGGCAGTAGCGCCGGCGTGGGCTTTGCTGTGCCGGTGAATACGGTCAAGCGCGTCGTCCCATCCCTGATATCGACAGGGAACTACGCCGACCCGTGGCTGGGCATCCGCGGCCTTTCGCTCAACCCCATGATTGCTGAGGCGCTAGATCTTCCTGTAGATCAGGGCATTCTGCTTCAGAGGGTGGCAACACAAGGCCCGGCCGACCAGGCCGGGCTCCGAGGCAACGATCGACGGGTCGAGTTTGAAGGCATGCGCTTACCAACTGGCGGCGACATTTTGGTGGCCATCAATGGCGTCGAAATACGAGACACGGATGATCTCGACGTCCTTTTGGCCGAGTATTCGGTTGGGCAGACCGTGACACTGGACGTCTTCCGTGGCGAGGAAATGCTGCGCGTGGATGTGATACTGGAGGAGCGGCCAGCACGCTAGCAGATGCTGGGTAGCCTCGACGAGCCAGCGCAGACATCCAGTCCGGCTGGGTGCAACATGCCTCTGATGGGCAGGGCCACCCGGGTATGGCGGCGCAAGGTCCTATGACATAATTAAGAAATGGAGCATAATCATATTCTGCATCTGGTTGACCTCCGACGACGATAAATTCGTGGAGTTAGCAGATGCGGTAGCTGATGCTTGACGTCCACCAGAGCCATCCTTTCGAGTGTGCTGTCTTGGTGTGGGCATTCACTCTGGAGTGACGCTCGGAACTGAGGGGCATACGATGTTCTCCCTCGTCCCTTTGGTGCTTGCTGTCTCCGACAAGAGGATAGGCGATGCGCAAACGTGGGGTCAGGCGCCAGTTGGTTCTGCAAGGTCGCACTGAGGGCGAATTGACGAGGTCGGGTAGAATGCGGGGAGGTCCTTGCCTTCTGCGAGGGCGGCCAGCTCGTGGCGGTCCTGCGGCCCAATCGTGAGCCGCTGGCCGAGTGGGGCGTCGATCGCGGCATCATCGAGAACAACGACATCGTGATCGGCGCCTATGGTGGGAACTGGACAGCCTTCCAGGAGCTTATTGCGACAGGATACACGGCCGATGGACAGATCCTGGCGCGGTGGGAGCTGGAAGAACTGCCCACCAGTTTCTCCGCCGGCCCGGACGACAAGGTGACGTTGTACTCCAAGGGAGCCATGTGTTACTCTTTGACTCCGATGGCGGGCTCCTCCCTACCAACCCAGGACTGACGGTCCTTCGTGATGTTGTTGGAGAATTCGAGGAGTAAGGAATCCCCAGATGCCGAATGATCTTTGGAAGCGCGCTCGCACGTGGGCGTGCTTGTTCCTCACCATTTTTTCCAACAGTATCGTATCGGTAAATGTGAGCTGTTCCGCTGCTATTGGAACCAGCATAGTATGTGGTCGTTGGTGTGGCGCATGGGGGCCCTGTCCAGCTGGTGGCTGTGCTCTCGAGGAGCATGCTATCTAACAGCCCGCCGTAAGGTTCATCGAAGGTAGTGTGTACATCGTAGGCTGTGTTCGGCACCAACTGGGAAAGGCTACCTGCAAAGCTCGTGTCCCCAATACGCGAAAGGGCAAAGCCGGCGCGATAGGCCCCACGGCCACTGCCCCGGCATTCGGCGGTGGTCGTGGGTTCCAGGTCAGGACGATCGCCGACGTCTCACGACGACGCGTATCGCGTGGAAGATACCCTATAGATTCAACAATGCCGCAGCCCACTCAGCCAATCATGCAGCGCCTCGAGAACATGCCCAGGCACAGCAACTCTGGTCCACACAGGTCCGGGGTAACCACCCTACAGGACTAGCCCGGTCGGGCCTGTGACGAGGCCAACGCTCACAGGGCATTAAGATTGTGTAAATATTCTTTGCAATATATTGACAAAGTATAGATTCTATGGTATACTTCGTCTAGATGTAGAAACCAAACCAATGATAGAAGGAGAGACAAAATGTTGAAGCGAATGAATCTGGTTTTACCGGTACTTCTCGTAGCTGTTCTTTTTGCTGTAAGTGCGGTACCCGCCCTGGCCATGAGGCCTGAGAGGACGACAATCATCGATGTAGCGTTGACGGCTAACGCTGAGACGGGTGAATTCTCGAACCTGATCGCTGCCCTGACCCGTGTAGATACTGAGCTCGGCGCGGGTCTGATCCCTCTACTGGATGGCAATCGCCAGTTCACGGTCTTTGCTCCAACGGATGCGGCCTTCGATGCTGCTGGTCAGGCACTGGGCTTCGCTGATGGCGCCGATTTGGTGGCCAACGTTGACGTCAATGTGCTGCTCGCCGTGCTGACCTATCATGTAGCGCCAGGCGATCGCCCCGCGGCTGACGTGCTCTCCTCCGAGAGGATCAGAACGGTGAGTAAGGGTTTTGTGTTCCCGTATGTGGACGGTAATGGGACTCCCTTCTTGAGGGATAGCGATAGCGCTCTGGGGGCAGGTTCGCCTGATGCCCAGATCATCGGGCCTAATGTCTTTGCCGACAACGGCGTGATTCACATCATCGACTGGGTATTGTTGCCCTAACACGCGCTCAAACAACAACGACCAAATCTAATGGCGACGACCGGGCCCCTGGAGAACCAGGGGCCTACGTTTTTGCCATGAACTCCTACCCTATGTGCCAAGCGCCTTTGGTGGCATCCAGCGGATGGCTTATGTCGCCAGTTTGAGCGATCTGGCACGCATTGCGGAGCTACAATGTCAAAATCCAGATTTCCCGCTAGGCCAATCGTATGGCCAACTGGGACAGGCAGAGCATGGCCAACGCGCGAAGGAACTTTGGCTTGTGGCTTGTTCACAATATCATTGCGACTTCAGTTGGTTGGTAAAGCCCTCAAGGAGCCTGAAAGGCGTACAAACAGTGCTGTGAGCCTAGCCTGTGCCGCTGGCTTTCGCCTTGAAGGCCGAAAATGCCTCTAGGCCCCCATAGGCGCTGGTCCCTCCCCTCACGCTCAGTAAACTGATGCGCACAAACAACGA
>JASFOV010000592.1:0-3168 GCA_050116355.1 Anaerolineae bacterium | reverse complement strand
GCTGGGGATGGCCCAGGGGAAGCGGCAGCCCATGAATTGCAGGCGCGATTCCTGGAGGCGGTGGGGCCCGAGCGGCGCGAGGAGGCAGAGGAAGTGCTGGCGATCGGGCGCTTGAGTTGGCGGTTGCGCGACGACGACAATGTGTTGGTCGGCCGGTTGGAGAGCCAGCTTTTGCGCGCCGTGGAACTGGCGGCTGAGCGGTTGCGCGCGGCAGGGCACCTCCAAGATGGTACGAAGCCTGGCATCGCCGCGGCAGTTGCCCTGGCTGAGGGGCTACGCGATCCAGAGGGGGAACCGGTTGTCCTACCCCCTTCTGAAGTGGAAGAGCCGGCCTGGCAGCGAACGGCGAATGAAAGCCCGCGCCAATTGGTGGGACAGCCGGCCGCGCCCGGCTTGGCGACGGGCAAGGTGCGCCGGGTGCGCAGCGCCGCGGACCTCGGCCGCTTCCGCAGCGGTGAGGTGCTGGTGTGCGATGCCATCCAGCCGACGATGACGCATGTCGTTCCGCTGTGCAGCGCCATCGTCGAACGCCGGGGCGGCATGCTGATCCATGGCGCCATCATCGCCCGCGAGCTGGGCATCCCCTGTGTCAATGGCATCGCCGGCGCGATTGAGCGCCTGGAGGATGGGGAGATGGTGACGGTGGATGGCTACCTGGGCATCGTGACAGTTGGCGCCCCCGAGTTCGACATAGAGGGAGCGTAGCGACTGATGTGGTACATGCGCTTGGTCGAGACAAACCGGGTACCGGATTGGCTGATCCAAATGGTCCTGCGCCGCAGCTTGTCTCACACCGTCAGGCAACGCACCCAGGCCACGCTCGAGGAGCGGACGGCCGAGAAGCGGGCGCTGATCCAGAAACTCAGGGAGAGCCCGATCGCTATCTACACCGACGATCCCAATCTCCAGCATTACGAGGTGCCGACCGAGTTTTTCCAGCGGGTGCTGGGCCAGCGCCTCAAGTATAGCTGCTGCTACTGGCCGGAGGGTGTGGAGACGCTGGACGCAGCCGAAGAGGCGATGCTGCGTCTGACCTGCGAACGGGCGCGGCTCGAGGATGGGATGACGGTGTTGGACTTGGGTTGTGGCTGGGGCTCGTTGAGCCTGTGGTTGGCCGAGCAGTATCCCCATAGCCGGATCCTCGCCGTTTCCCACTCGCGCACGCAGATCGAGTACATCGACCAGCAGTGCCGCGACAGGGGGTTCGATAACGTGGAGGCCATCACGGCCGACGTTGTCGATCTGGAGCTGGAACGCAGGTTCGACCGGGTCCTGTCCATCGAGATGTTCGAGCACATGAAGAACTATGAACGGCTGATGGCCAAGATCGCCACCTGGTTGGAGCCGGGGGGGATGCTGTTGGTGCATATCTTTTCCCACCGGGAGTTTGCCTACGAGTTCGATGCTAGCGACCCCCAGGATTGGATGGCGCGGACCTTTTTCACCGGCGGGACGATGCCCTCTGACGATCTGTTGCTCCACTTCCAGCGCGACCTGTGCCTGGTCGATCACTGGCGGATAGACGGCACACACTATGCCCGGACACTGCGGGAGTGGCTGGCAAAGCTGGACCAGCAGCGGACAGAGATCCGCCGGATCATGGCCGAGACCTACGGTGCGGAGAACGAGACCCGTTGGCTGGTGAACTGGCGCCTCTTCTTCCTGGTATGTGCCGAGGTTTGGGGCTTGGCTCGGGGACAAGAGTATTTGGTCTCGCACTATCTCTTTGGCAAGGGCGAGGTGTAAACGTTCCCTCTGCAGCTTTCCCACGTTCTATCGGCGGTTGGTGCTCTGGGGACGGGCATCGCTGGACTGATCTGTCTCCCCCACGGTGATGGCTCTTGCATGGATTTGCCTTTTCTCGCAAAATGGTGATAATGGTGCTGTTGGTCCTATTTTCATAGCTCACATTGCTGGGATGAATCTTGTAACATCAGCGGGACAGGTGTCTGCCGCCCTCCCGTGTTGTCCAGGGATCTCCTGGGCCAAAAACAACAGTCTGGCCGTAACTTTTCGCTATCTTGAGCGGTATATAGATGATGAGTTATTGGTGCGATTTGGTTCTCCCATAGTTTGATGGTTGCAATGTGTACCGAACCCCCTATTCGCTGTACAAGGTAAGGAGTACGAGCATGACGAATATCGAGATCCGCAGGATGGGCTTCTTGATTCTATCTGTCCTCCTGGTGATGGCCCTCGGCAGCTGCAGTATGGGTGAGGACAGCCAGAGCCCTGAGGAAATGGAATATGTCACCGCCCAGCGCGGCTCGTTGGTGAGCAGCATCACCGCCATTGGCAGCGTCCGCGCCCGGGCGGAGGTGGTGCTCTCCTTTGAGGCTTCCGGGCGGGTCAGCGAGGTACTCGTGGAGGCGGGCGAGCAGGTGGAGCAAGACCAGTTGTTGGCCCAACTGGGCACCGCCGACCTTGAGCTGCAAGTGCGCAACGCCGAAGCAGCCCTGGCCGGGGCTCAGGCGCAATTGGCTCAACTGAAAGCAGGCCCCCGCCCAGAAGAAGTCGATGCCGCCGAAGGGCAGGTGGCTTCGGCACAGGCGGCGCTGGACCAAGCCATTGCCCAGCGGGACCAATTGCAGGGCGGAGCCATCGAGGCCGAGATCGCGGCGGCTCGGGCTGCGCTGAACAGCGCCAAGGCCAACTATGAGCGGGTCAAAGCCGGGCCCACCGCCGAAGAGATATCGGCCGCCCAAGCTAGCCTGGATAGCGCAGAGGCGGCGCTCCAGCAGGCGCAATCGTCCTATGATCGGATCAAGGACCGGGCCGACGCCGGCATGCTGCCCGAGACATTGGTATTGCAGAATGCGACCATCGAGAAACGCCGGGCACAGGCCAACTACAACGCCCTGCTGGGCCGGCCCACTGAGGCCGATCTGGCGGCGGCCGCCGCCCAGGTCGCCCAGGCCGAGGCGCAGGTGGCCCAATTGTTGGCCAGCCAGGAACCCCAGGTGCGGGCGGCGGAGGCGGGCGTGTCGGCCGCTCGAGCGCAGCGGGATATCGCCCAAGCCCAACTCGACCTGCTGCTGGCTGGCGCGACGCAAGAACAGATCGCAGCCGTCGAAGCCTCCGTCGAACAAGCCCAGGTCGCTCTGGATAGCGCCCGCCTGGCGAGGGAACGGGCTGTCTTGCGGGCGCCCCTACCGGGGGTCATCGCTC
>JASFOV010000591.1:0-3179 GCA_050116355.1 Anaerolineae bacterium | reverse complement strand
CCCGCCAGTCGTGGCCCCGGCCCCTTGGTCATCCAGCGGGCGGATGACTTCCACGACCGGTAGATCATACTGCTGTGCAAACTCATAGTCCCGCTGGTCGTGAGCCGGGACAGCCATGATTGCCCCCGTACCGTAACTCGGCAGTACATAGTCGGCCACAAAGACCGGCACAGGCTGCTGGTTGGCCGGATTCACGGCATAGGCCCCCGTAAAGACGCCCCGGCGGGTGCGTTCGGTACTCAGGCGTTCCAGCTCGCTCAGGCGCCGCGCCTCTTCCGTGTACGCCTCAACCTCAGCCCTCTGCTCCGCGCTCGTGATCCTTTCCACCAGTGGGTGCTCTGGCGCCAGTACCGCAAAGGTCATGCCATACACCGTGTCCGGTCGCGTGGTGAACACCCGTAGACGGGCGCCCGCGTGGCCCTCGATCGCCATCTCGAACTCGACCCCTTCACTGCGCCCGATCCAGTTCCGCTGCATGGCCAAAATGTGCTCCGGCCAATCCAGATCGCCGGTCGCCTCCAGCAGTTCGTCGGCATACGCCGTAATACCCAGAAACCACTGCTTGAGGTCGCGACGCACCACCGGCTGGTGGCAGCGCCAGCACGTACCCTGCTCCACCTCGTTGTTGGCCAGGGTCGTTTGGCACGAGGCGCACCAGTTGACCGGTGCCAAGGCCCGGTAGGCCAATCCGCGCCGGTAGAGCAGCAAAAAGATCCACTGGGTCCAGCGGTAGTAGTCGGGATGGCTGGAGTTGATCTCCCGCTCCCAGTCGTAGGAGGCGCCGATGAGTGTCATTTGCCGCCGGTAGTTGGCTGCGTAGCGCCGCGTGCTGTCAGCAGGGTGGACTCCTTGCTTGATGGCTTCGTTCTCCGCGGGCAGGCCAAATGCGTCCCAGCCCATAGGATGGAGTACCGCATAGCCCTTCATACGCTGGTAACGGCTGATGACGTCAGTCGGCACGTAGTTGCGACAGTGCCCTACGCTCAGACCGGCGCCTGATGGATACGGGAAAAAATCCAGGCAATAGAACGTGGGCCGGCCCGGCGTTTCCGGCGTCCGATAGAGCCCCGCATCCGCCCATCTCTTCTGCCACTTGGCTTCGATTTTCCGCGGTTCGTAGACACCGCCTGCCTCGATCGGTCTCATCCTGCCCCTCCTTTCTTTGGGATCGTGTACATGATTGGCCTGCACAACAAAAAAAGGGCCCCCGTGCCCGGGAGGCCCTCAAGTCTGCGGTACAAAGGCTACACGGCCCTTGCTCCCTCTTCTCCCAAGCACAAATCGCCCCTCTCCACGAGGAGCCGGCCAAGAAGAAGCATCAGAGCAACGTGCCGTCCGTTCATTCCTTTCTTCACCCTATCCTAGTGAAGCTATTGTACCATATTCCAGCGGTTTGTCAATACCGGTTTTTTTCGACCTGCGCCAGAGTAGGACTGGTGCTCCTCGTCCCTGCGTGCCAAGTGGGAGCACCCACAGCCTGCAAACCCACAAACCTACTTCGGCTTGTAGGCCCGGACCTTGATACTCACCACCTTCTGAGCCAAGTCATGGGGCCTGAGGTCCGGCCCATCCATCATGACCTGCACGCCCTCCCAGTCGAGAGCGTCGTCGAACTCGGCCCAGTCGCGCGACATGATCTCGATACCTTCAAAGCCCGCCGCCCGGATCTTGTCCAGGTACACCTGCTCGTCGAGAGCTCCCGAGATGCAACCGGCCCAGGCGCTCAGACTGTCGCGGACCGGCTGGGGGAGATTGCCATCGACGACAATATCGGACACACTCAGGCGACCGCCTGGGCGGAGCACACGGTAGGCTTCCCGGAAGACGGCGTCCTTGTCCGGCGAGAGATTGATCACGCAATTGGAGAGAATGGTGTCCACCGAGTCGTCGGGAATGGGCATCTCTTCCATCTCGCCATACCGAAAATCGACATTGGTCATACCCAGCTCTTTCGCATTGCGCCGGGCCAGCTTGATCATGTCCGGCGTCATGTCCAGCCCGATCACCCGCCCTTCGGGCCCTACCTGCCGGGCAGCTAGGAAGCAATCGATCCCCCCGCCAGAACCCAGGTCGAGCACAGCCTCGCCGGTCTTCAGTTGGGCGATAGCCAGTGGGTTGCCACACCCCAACGAAGCGTCTGTCACACTATCCGGCAACCCGAAGAGTTCCTCCGCCGAGTAGAATCGAGCAGCCACCCCCTCCCCGACGGTGACCTCTGTTGGGCCACAACAATTGCTAGACCGGACCCGTCCCGCCTCCCGCGCCTGTGAGCCACAACAGTCATTCGCTCCCCTCTGGCCCGTCTCGGACACCTGGGAGCCGCAGCAACCCCTCACCACCGTCCCACCGCCAGATTCCTCGCTCATGCGCCGCGCAATCCCCCCGTACCGCTCTCGCACCGCCTGCTTGATCTGCTCTTCCGCCATACGCTCTGCCATATTCCCCCTCTCTTTCATCTATATATCTAAATATATCGATGCAACAAACCAAAAAAACAGCCTTTAGGCTTGGCATGCCTCTTCGGCGTCAAGCTTGGCCATAAGTTGACCACAACAGTAGATCACATTCTCGCGATTGACCGCATAAAACACCTGCTTGCCCTCCTTGCGGCGCGTCACCAAATTGACTTGGTGGAGCACGTTCAGGTGGTGGGAGATTGTCGGCTGGGACATGTTGAACGCTTCCACAATATCGCTGACGCACAGCTCCTCATCCTGCAGCAGAACCAAGATCCGCTGTCGCGTGTCGTCCCCCAGCGCCTTGCAGAACTCAACACAATCGATCGACACTATCCCCCTCCGATACATAGACAATCTTGAATACATCTATATAATACCGCATGACTCACCGCTTGTCAAGTCACAGAATAGAAGATACGACCGTGTCCCACTTGTGAGCTGCAGCCAGAGACTACCCTTCCACATCTATCTCGGGTTGCTGGTCGATCCAGGCCTGGTGATCGGCGATATCGCGGTCAAACACTGCCCGCCTCAAGAGCACCTTCCATCGCTCGCGGTCCGGCGGCAAGGGACGGCGGTTGGCCTCCAGGCGCTTGGCCAGAGCCAGCACTAGCATCGCAGCCGAAAGCGGCAGCATGATCTCCGGTCCGCCGGTCAAATACGACAGTAGCGGCATAGTGACTAGGCCTGCTAGGGCAAACGGTGCCGAGTCCCTGAAAG
>JASFOV010000590.1:0-3190 GCA_050116355.1 Anaerolineae bacterium | reverse complement strand
GGGCCAAGTGAATGCCCCGCAGCGGCACGCCGTCGAGGATATCCAACTCGGTCGGCGGGAGGTTGAGCAACGCGAGCAATTGGGCCCAGGAGGTACCGGCCAGCGTCCAGGTCGAAGAAAGGAGCAATAGGACGAGCCCCAGCAGCGCCGGCCACCAAGCCCAGGCCGCCTGCCGCCAGATGCCCCAGGTCAGAAAGGCCAGGGCTAGGATGGCGACCGTGAGCGCGACAAAACCGTCCAGTCCGGACAGCCAATGACCGAACAAGGGAAACAAGCCGTTGAGCAGCAGGGGAATGTGCAGCGCCAACACATAGAAGGTCAACAGAGAGCCCAGCACCAGAACCGGCACCGGCCAGCGCTCGATCCAGGCCGGTTCCGGGTCCCGCCGGGTCAAAGTCTGGCGCACGTTCTCACCCCGATAGAAGCGCAGGAGCAGCACGGGGAGCAGGGGGTAGGAGAGCAGCAGCACAGCAGCGGCACCGGCGCCGGTCGCCAGAGATAGCTCCTTGGCCGAGAAGAGAACCAGCAGGAAGAGGATGGTCAAGGGCACGCCGACCACCAGCCAAGCCCACAACAAGGTTTCGGTCAGGGTTCGCGCCCAACGGCGCAGGCGAACGTGCCCGTAGCCCAAGGGCAGGCAGAGGGCAGCGATGAGATAGTAGCCGGCAATCTGGCAGGCGAGGTTGGCAAACATGAAGGAGCCAACGCCAAAGCCCTCGTAGTAGAAGGGACCACCCCGCGAGAACAGGTAGAAGCAGTAGATCTCGACCGGCCCCATGACCGCCGCGACGCCGCCAACCAGAAACAGTAGGCCACCCACTGCGCGCAAGATTCGCCCCCGGTCTTTGAACGGCATACGTCCTCCTTGTGGGCAGCGATCCGCCTGTCAGTGAGCAGGTGGTGACCACGCTAGCAATCGGGTCTGACTCGGACCCGCACCCGGTGCCAGTATACCACGCTTCTGTTACCGGAGGATGACAGGAGCATTACCAGAACGACGAGGATTCTTTACGGTTGGAGGCGCACCTCGGCCGGCAAGAGATGGGGTCCGGCCGAAGAACCCCCGACCCAGACGGCGTACGCCCCCGGATCGACGGTCCACACCTTCCGGCCGGCATCGTAGCGGGCCAGGCGCGCCGCGGGCAGCTCCAGCACCAACCGTCGCCGCTCACCGGGCTGCAGCGCCACGCGGGCAAAGCCCTTCAGCTCCCGGACCGGCCGCTCGACCGCAGCGCGGGGATAGCCGGTGTATAGCTGCACCACTTCCTCGCCGGCTACCGGTCCCCGATTTTCCACCTCGACACTGACTTTGATCAGGCCCTCCACGCCGGCCACCGCCGGTTCCACGGCCAGGTCGTGGTAGGCGAAGGTGGTGTAGCTCAAACCAAAACCAAAGGGAAAGGCCGGCGTCTGCCCCTGGTGATCGAGCAGCCGGTAACCGTGGAAGTAGCCGTACTCGATCTGTTCAGCGTCCCGGTCGAAGAAGGGCAATTGGCCGGCCGAGCGGGGAAAGGTGCAAGGCAGCTTGGCGCTGGGATTGGCGCGGCCCAAAAGCAGGTCGGCCAGCGCGTGACCGCCCTCCATGCCCGGATACCAGGCCATCAGGATGGCCGGCACCAGATCGTGCCAGCCCGCGGTGATAATGGCGCTGCCGCCCATTAGGACGACGACGGTGCGCGGATTGGCGGTGGCGACGCTCTGGATGAGCGCCTCGTCGCGGTCGGACAGGGTCAACGAGGCGCGGTCGCCCCCTTTGCGCAGCCACAGATACTTGATGTACTCGCCTTCCTCCCGATCGGTATAGCCAACGACTACCACGGCCACATCGGAGCGGCGGGCGACGGCCGCCGCCCGGGTGGTATCGCGTCCTTGGTAATCGTCAATTTCGATCTTGTCGCCGGCCGCCGCCTGCAGTCCGGCCAGCGGGGTGACGACGTAGGGCGGGCGGGTCATACTGCTGCCCCGGTCGCCGGTGTTGGCCACGGCGGCCAACCGGCCCAGGACGGCGATGCGGTGGATGTCCTCCACCGCCAGCGGCAAGACGGGCCGCAGGGTACCGGCTGGTCCCGGCACCGGCTCATTCTTGAGCAGGACGATCGATTTTTGGGCCGATTCGCGGGCCAGGTCGCGGTGAGCTTGGCTGGCGACGGCGGCCGGATGGTAGCGTCCCGGCTCGCCGATCTGGGCAAAGCGCACTTTCTGGCGGAGGATGCGCCGCACCGCCTCGTCGATGACGTCGAGCGGCACCTCTCCACGCTCGACGAGACGGTGGAGCTTCTTGCCATAGTGCCGGGCAAAGGGCATTTCCACATCCAGCCCACCCAGCGCGGCCGCCCGGCCGTCGTGGAGGGCAAAGACAAAATCGGACAACACAAAGCCATCAAAGCCCCATTCGTCCTTGAGGATCTCGCGCAGCAGGTGGGCGTTGTGTGAGCACCACTGGCCGTTCACCTTGTTGTAGGCGCTCATGATCGAGGCCACGCCTTCGTCCACGCAGCGCTTGAAGTGGGGCAGGTAGACCTCACGCAAGGTGCGCTCATCGACGCGCACGTCGACTTTGAAGCGCGCATTTTCGATGCTGTTGAGCGCATAGTGCTTGGCGCAGGCCATGATGTGGCGCTGCACACCACGGACCAAGGCGGCGCCCATCTCACCCAGGTGATAGGGATCCTCGCCAAAGGTCTCCTGGGCGCGCCCCCAGGCGGGATGGCGCAGCAGGTTGATGCAGACACCGCCAAAGTAGTTGGCGCCCAGAGAGCGGGCTTCGACGCCGATGGCGTCGCCGATCCGTTCTTCCAGCTCGAGGTCCCACGAGGCGCCGCGGGCCATGGCCACCGGGAAGCAGGTCGAGTGGTTCATGACCACACCACGGGGCCCATCGCTGAAGCGGATGCCGGGGATGCCCAGGCGGGGGTTCTCGCCGGCGCGGATGGGGCGAAAGTTGTAGGCACGCATCATTTCCAAGCCGTCGCCGAGCGGAGTGGCGTCACCCGTCATCTGGTCGACCTTGTCGGCGAGGGTCATCTGGCCCAGCAACCCGTCGACCTTGGCCTCGATCTCGGTGGGGGTCAAGGGGGTATCGACGGCCAGCGCCCCCCACTCACTGTCTACGATCTTTTTCGCCACGTTTCTTGGTCTCCTATGACCTGCTCTTGTAGGTGATTCTCAGCGCCGCCGCAGGGTGCCAGAT
>JASFOV010000589.1:0-3210 GCA_050116355.1 Anaerolineae bacterium | reverse complement strand
CTCGATCTTATGGTACAGGCGGGCTATGTCACCTCGGCGGAGGCTGAGGCGGCCAAAGAGGAACCGCTAGATCTCCGGCCGTTGCGCTCTGACGTGAAGGCGCCACACTTTGTGGTATGGGTTCAGCAATTGCTGGAGCAAAAGTACGGGGCCGAAGTTCTATACCGGAGTGGATTGCGGGTTACGACCACCCTTGATTCTGAACTACAGGCCATAGCCCAGGAGGAGGCTCAGGCCCACCTGGTTAGCTTGCAGGATCGCAACGCAACAAATGCCGCCCTGGTGGCAATGAATCCGAGCACGGGCGATGTTCTGGCCATGTTGGGTAGTGCCGACTTTAATGATCCGGAGATCGATGGTCAGGTCAACGTAGCTCTACGCCTGCGGCAGCCCGGCTCATCGATCAAGCCGGTTACCTACGTCACCGCATTTGAGCGGGGCTGGACCCCTGCAACCCTTATATGGGACGTGACCACCGAGTTCCAAGATGCCCTCGGACGGCCCTATGTGCCTCGCAACTACGATCGTACAGAGCATGGCCCCGTCCTGGTTCGCCAGGCATTGGGTCAGTCACTCAACATTCCCGCAGTCAAGACCCTGGATTTCGTTGGGGTTCCCGCTATGCTCGACACAGCTCACCGGTTGGGAATTGATTCGCTCAACCGGCCTGACTATGGTCTGAGTTTGACCTTGGGTGGCGGCGATGTGACGTTGCTAGAGATGACTGGAGCCTATGCAGTCTTTGCCAACAGCGGGAAGCGGGTACCCCCAGTGGCGATCCTACGCATCGAAGATCCGGCTGGACGCGTGATCGAGGAATATCAGGCACCGGTCGGCGAGCAGGTAATCAGCCCTCAGCACGCCTATTTGATCACCGATATTCTGGCTGACAACCAGGCTCGGGCGCCAGCGTTTGGTCCCAATAGTCCGCTCAAGCTGTCGCGAACAGCGGCGGCCAAGACCGGCACGACGGATGACTGGCGCGATTCATGGACGGTCGGTTACACACCCAACCTTGTGACGGGGGTATGGGTGGGCAACGCCGATAATTCCGAGATGGATCGAGTGACTGGCTCCCGGGGAGCGGCCCCGATTTGGCACAACTTTATGGAACGAGCCTTGACAGGCGAGCCCAATAGCCAGTTCCCGCGCCCGGAGGGGATTGGGGAAATTGAGATCAGCACAGATGCGGGCTCGTTGCCGAGCGTGGCGTGTCCGCCGGATCGTCGCCGCTTCGAGATATTTGCGGCGGGGCAAGGGCCGTTAGGGCCGGAGAGTGACTTTCACCAACTGGTACCTATCGACACCTCCACGGGTGGCCTGGCCACGGAATACTGTCCGGCAGATGTGGTTGAGGAGCGCTACTACTACGTGTTGCCTGGTGAGGAAGGCCGGCGGTGGGCGCAAACACATAATATTCCGCAACCTCCCTCTGAGATGTGTCCTGTACATACTGGACCCGCTCAGATTGCTCTGTCCCAACCGCAGCCAGGCGAGACGGTGAGTGGTGATGTCTATATCGCCGGCCAAGCGAATATGGCGGATTTTGACCGCTATGTGGTCGAGTATGGTGAGGGGCAAGGTCCTGTGGGGTGGGGGACCGTGGCTGGGCCATTCTATGCCCCGGTGGACGGTGGGTTATTGGCCGTCTGGGATACCCGTTCGTTGCCTGATCGGGACTATACACTGCGAGTCGTTGTCTACGACCGGCAAGGCCATAGTGTTGAGGCAAGGACTTGGGTTTGGGTGCGAAATCCTACGCCTACCCCAACCAGCACTACTACAGCCACACCTTCGCCAACAACAACCCTAATACCGAGTACAACGCCAACACCGACACCCATGCCGACGTATACCCCAACTCCACAGCCCACGCGTACGCCTTCGCCAACATCCACCCCGCCGCCGACCGCTACGCCCGCAGCCACCAATACGCCTGCGCCTACCAATACCCCACTCCCTACCGACACCGCGGTACCAACCAGCACTCTATCACCTACTGCAACCCCAGTACCAAGTGAAACTCCCTCACCGGCTGGTAGCCCGGCAAGCCCGACTTCAACTCACACACCATCACCCACGGCAACGCCCATGGCGACCGGCAAAGCAGCGCCGACAAGCACTCCCTAATTGCTGGCTTGACATCCATCCCGATCTAGAGTACACTTTCTTTTGAGACGGAGTAAGTTCTGTTCCGGAGGATGTAGATTCACCGCCCAGTCTTACGAAGTTCTGGGCGGTTTTTCTTATTTAATAGCACGGACTACTCGTCCAAAAAGGAAAAAGAAGGAGATCGTACAATGGCTGAACGCGAAACCGGGGTCGTGAAGTGGTTCAATGATCAGAAAGGCTATGGCTTCATTGCCCGAGACAATGGCGAAGATGTATTTGTGCATTTTTCTGCCATCCAGGGTCAGCAGGGGTTCCGCACTTTGAACGAGGGGGATCGAGTCGAGTTCTCCATCGAGCAAGGTCAAAAGGGGCCGGCTGCTGTCGATGTCTTCCGCATCTAGGCGGCAGATTTGATGACAGATCAAGAGCTGACAGTATCGAAAGGACTTGTTGTAAGTCTAGACTATACCCTCCGCCTCGAGGAGGGAGAAGTCATTGATGCCTCTGCCGACCAGGAACCTCTCGAGTTTCTGCAAGGCTACAATCAGATCATCCCCGGCTTGGAGCAGGCGCTCTACGGCATGACCGTTGGCGAGGAGACGGCTGTGGTCGTTGAGCCTGAACAAGGCTATGGTCAACGGGAAGTGTCGGCGTTTCAGCGAATCCCATTGGACTCGTTTCCGGAAGATATCGATCTAGAGTTGGGGATGGGGATTGAGCTGGTTGCGAGTACCGGACAGCCACTGCTGGCCTTTGTGACTGAGATCGGCGACGACGATGTGCTACTAGATTTTAACCATCCACTGGCTGGTGAGACGCTGTACTTTGACGTCAAGATTGCAGATCTGCGTACAGCAACCCCTGAGGAGTTGGAGCACGGTCACGCCCACGGTCATGGGCACGAACATTAAGTTTGCCAGATCGACTATTGACATACCAACAAGGGCCTCGCAATTGCGAGGCCCTTGTGTCTGATCGCATTGTATGGTGAGCTCAGGACGAAACGCACCGGATCGTCCAGTGGGTCACCCGTCGCCAAGACCTAACCGTTGCAGGAGCGCATCAGCTGGTAGATGCTGCACGTTGTGGTACAGGAGT
>JASFOV010000588.1:0-3237 GCA_050116355.1 Anaerolineae bacterium | reverse complement strand
GCTACTGTCGCTGACCGACAGGCTGGGCAGGGGGTCGTCGTCAATGATGGTGCCCGTGGCCTGGCTGCTGGCCAGGGTGACGTTCTGTTCGCTGTGAAGGGTGAGGGTGAAGGTCTCGCTGGGCTCGTCCAGGGCGTCATCGATGAGTGGAATCTGGATCAGGCCGCTGGTCTGGCCGGCGGGGATGGTCAGCGTCTCACCGGTGGCGGCGGAATAGTCTTGGCCGGCGATGGCCGAGCCGTCGCTGGTGGTATAGTCGACCGAGACATCCCGGCCGCTGGCGGCCGACAGGCTGGCGGTGAAGGTCAAGTGGCTGTCGATCTCGTCCGCACTGCTGTCGCTGACCGACAGGCTGGGCAGGGGGTCGTCGTCGGTGATGGTCAGCTGAGTGTTATCGAGCCCCAGGGTGGCACTGGTGGGGTGGGTTAGAGTAAGGAACAGCGTCTCATCGATCTCGTCCAGGGTGTCGTTGAGGATCGTGACCGGCAGCAACTGGGTTATGCTGCCCGGTGTGAAGGTCAGGGTGCCGCTGATCGCCATGAAGTCGTCCCCGGCGGTGGCCGTGCCATCGCGGCCCTCATAGTCGATGGTCGCGGTCAGCGGCGCCGCCTCGCTGAGGGTCACGGTGAGGGTCGCTGTGCCGCCGGCCTCGTACGCCGTGTAGGATGGGCTGCTGAAACTGATCTGGGGCTGGATGACATCGTCAGTGGTCGCGCCGGCTTCATTGGAGTAACCGGAGGCGCCCGCATCGTTGTAGGCATGGACCCGGTAGTAATGGGTGGTACTGGGCGCCAAGCCGGTGTCCTGGTAGCTGGTGACGTCCGCCGCGAGCGAGGCGATCTCGGACCAGTCCGCGGCGTCCGGGCTGCGCTCGATGCCGAAGCCGCTTTCGTTGGTCGCGTTGTCCGTCCAGGTCAGGTCGATCTGGTCGCTGCCCGCTGCGGTTGCGACCAGGTCCGACGGGGCGGCCGGCGGCGCGGCTACCGGGACCAGCCGCACGATGGTCACCGCATAGTGCTGCAGATCCGCATAGGTTCCCCCCCAGGGCATGGTATGCGTGACATAGTCCCACGTGTCGTGGAGGTAGATCTGGTCAGAGGCATCGTCGTAGCCGACGCCGACCACAGTATGACCTCTGAGGTGGATCATGACTGGCCGGCCGGCATCGATCTCGGCCTTGTACTGGTCAAAAGTGAACCCGAGCAGTGGGTTGTCCCCTTGGCCCTGGATGTACTGGTTGTAGCAGTCCGTCACGGAATAGCCCCGCGCCTCATAAAAGAGCTGGAGCCCGTGACCGCCATCGTTGTCTATGCCGTAGTCGACCATATCGCTGCAGTAGAGCGGATTGCCTGAGCCGTAGTGCCAGAACGTCGTGCCGCCATCGACGTTGCCGTAGGCGGACTGGTTGGTCTTCATATAGTCGGCGGTGCAGTCGCCATAGGTGTGCTCTGCCCCGTCATCGCCCAGCGGATCGGGGCCGTTGTCTCCGTAGGCGACCCAGTAGTCATCGACGTGCCCCTCGCCGCTCCGGCCGTCCAGCCCGCCGTGTGTGGCACTCAGCGGGCACTGGTGCCGCCAGTCGCCGCTGGAGTCCTGCCAATCGGGCCACGTGCTGTTGTCCAGGGGCATCACTCCGCCATTGGTTGGCCCGGTGTACATGTTGGCGTAGCCGGTCCGGTCGTAGTAGCCGGCGATCATCGCCGCCGAGGTGGCGGAGCAGCCAAACGACCAGTTGAAGGCCGGGACATCAGCCAGGATGGTCGTCCCCTCCAGCCCGTCTAGCCTGTCCATCTGGGGGGTAGGACGTGGGCGGCCCACCGGACCCACCGGTGGGCCATTGATGAGGGTTGCCACCAGGACGGCCCCGTCCTCCGCGGTCACCGTGCGGATCTGGAAGTAGCGGTCCTCCGGCTCGCTGGTCGCCCGCGGCGACAAGGAGGCCAGCGGCACCAGGAGCGATATCAGTGCCAGCAGAACGATCAACTTTTTCATAGCCCATCCCGTTGCTGTGTTCGGTCGTAAGTGGTTGATGACAAGGAAGGGGGTGTCGTGGTGGGCAGGATTATACTCGATCGCCGCGGAAGATGCAATGGGCGAGTGGTACTAAGGGGTGTGGTTGGCACTACCTAGCGCGGGCCGCGCCGCAGAAACGTCTGGACCGCCTGGTCAAAGGCGGTCGGCACCAGCAGGTTGGAGGGATCGCCGCCTCCGGGTAGGACGGAGAATTGCGAACGCGCCACGCCCTGTGCCGTCCGGCGCGCCATCTGGATGGCGGTCTCGCCGAAGCGATCGCCGACCAGGACCAGCGTGGGTGCCAGGATCTCGGACAGCCGGGCCAGGATGTCGAAGCGGTTGATCTCGCGCCGCATTTCTCGCAAGAGTTGGCGATCCATGCGGCCCAGCTGCTGCTCAAAGTAGGCGGCCACGATCGGCTGGCCCATGCGGCCATAGGTGGCCACCAGCAGCCGTGTCTGCAGTGAGGTGGGCAGGACCGCCAATAGGAACGAGGCCAGCCAAGCGTTGGCTCGCTGGCGCCAGTTGCTCACCCCGCTGAAGCTGTCGACGACGACCAACTTGCTCACGACCCCTGGAAAGTCGCAGGCCAGCAACTGGGCGACGAGGCCGCCCATACTCACACCGACCACGTTGCAATGCTCCAGCTGGACCTTGCCGATCAGCTCAGCCATATCCCGGGCACAATCCTGCAGGGAGAAGTGCCGGGGAACGGAAGATAGACCGTGGCCGCGCAGATCGGGCACGATGAGGAAAAAGCCCAAGGGGGGATAGCTGGTGAACTGCGGGCCCCACATCTGGTGCTCCGCGCCCAGACCATGCAGCAGGAGGACCGGCAGACCGTTGCGGTCGCCGTAGGTCTCATAAAAGAGGGTCTGTCCGTCGGACGTGTGCAGATCCATACCCGTTTCCTACGGTCTACTCGCCCAGCCGATGCACCCCTCTCCGCCTTGCTCTGGCGGCACGGAAGCGGTACAATGGCCGGACTGACGGATATTGTACACCGGCCCAGCCAGAGACGCAAACGCGCCCGGCCAGGAAGGTACCCGGCAAACGGCTAGGTTGCTACGCTGGGCACGCAGGCAAACGTCGTAGGAGGACCTCATGGCCAACCACCAGATTACCCGGGAGCGCATCGACCGCTTACTGCGCTTCCTGCCGCGCTTTGATGTCCCGCAGCGGACCTATGCCCGTTGGCGCGGCGGTGAGCAGACGGCGGACGGC
>JASFOV010000587.1:0-3245 GCA_050116355.1 Anaerolineae bacterium | reverse complement strand
GCGCCACTTCCTGCGTGCGTGCAGTGATCCGACCATCCACCTCACCAAAGAAGATACTGGCTTTGTCGTCCTCAGTGCCTGTCAGGCAGTGGACTATGTGCCCCTCCCGATAGCCCGCGGAACCGGGAAAGCCGATCAGCACGCGTTCTTGGCCCAGTGCCCCCACCAGCGCGCCTGGACCGGCAGCATTGTTCATCAAGAAGAGGACGTTGGGGGTGTGCTGGTTGGCAGCCAGAACTGGAAGGATCTGCAAGGCGTGGTTCTTGCGCATGATGACCAGCACCAGGTCATACGCGTCCTCAGGTGCCAGCCTGTCCACCACCTTCACCCGCGTGACGGTCTGCACATCTGTCAGCACATCGACGATCACGATGCCGTGCTCGCGCAGGTCGGCCAGGCGCTGGCCGCGGGCCAGGATCGAGACCTCGTTGCCACCCTGTTGCAGCCGCGCGGCGAACAGGCTGCCCAGTGGACCGGTTCCGTACACCAAGATCTGGGTCATGGTTACATCTCTCCATTAGAATCAAAGATCGTCGCGTCCATCCGACTTGATAGTCACCCGCTGATGAATCTATAGCCCTGGAAAAAGGGCGGTCACACCTTTTTCTCTCAAAGCTGTGTTGGCTTACCGGCAAAGTGCGCAATATGCAAATGCGAAGCATTTGCATATTGTGCAGATAGTATACTGAAAAGGTGGGGAAATGTCAAGTATTTTGGACGAGACTCGAATACGGCGGCCTGTAATGCCTCTGCGCGTCCAGGCGGGGACCCCGCGGGGGTAGCGTTCTCTTCTCCTGCAGCCGCTTGACGCTTGACCCTAGGCGTGCTACAATTTCGGCCTATGAAAGCCAAACGCAAGCAGCGGCTGGTCGTATTGCCTGTCGTCGCCGTCGCAGCAGTGGCGGTCTTTGTGACTATTGTGCTGGTGACGTCTACAACCGTTCGTATTGTCGACCTTTCACCGGCTGCTGGTCAGGTCGGCGTATCTATCACCACACCCATCCGCCTTACCTTTTCCCAGCCGATGGACGCTGCCAGCGTGGAATCCCGGTTGCAGATTGAGCCCGGCGTCGAGGGGCGCTGGATCTGGAACGGCAACACCCTCACCTTTGAGCCGCACAGCGCCCTGGCTCCGGACACTCGCTACACCGTGAGCCTCGAATCCGATGCGCTTAGCCAGCGCGGCCGGCCGTTGGGTCAAGGCCGTACCTGGCAGTTTGAAACACGCGAACCCTTGCTTCTCTTCTTGGGCCGCCGTTCACCAGATGAGAGTGTTCGCCAGCTTCATGTCGCGTCTCTCCAAGATGGGGCGGTCCGCCAACTCACAAGTGAGCCGGGCGGGGTATGGGACTATGGCGTGCATCCCCACGGCGAGGCGATCGTCTACAGCGTGTTGCGTACCGATGGCGGCGCCGATCTATGGTGGATGGACCGCGATGGTGCTCAGCAGCGCCTCCTGTTGGAGTGCCCGGAAGCGGCTTGCCTCAATCCGGTATGGTCGCCCGACGGTCGCCAGATCGCCTACGAACGCCGTGACATTTGGTCTCAGGCGCCCAATCTCGACCCCAAGGCGGGGCGGATCTGGCTCTTCGACCTGGAGCGTGATGAGGAGCATCCCTTGTTTGACTATGATGTACCTCTGCACTCGCCGGTTTGGTCTCCGGATGGCCGGAACTTGGCCTACATCAGCCCCTTGCTGCCGGGGGTCGAGATCTATGATCTGCTCACCGAAGAACTGCAGCAGATTGCCAACGAGTGGGGGGCGGTGCCCAGCTGGTCTCCAGATAGCCAGGAACTGGCCCTGCCTGAGCTGCTGGTGGTCGATGAGGCCCTTGCTGTCCGGCTGCTGATCGCTCAAATCGATTCTGAGCAGCTTTTGGATATCAGCGGCGACGACGATTTGGTCAAGGATGTGACGCCTGCTTGGTCGCCGGGCGGGGGATGGATCGCGTTCGGGCGCCAGTACCTGGATGAAGAGCGGTGGACACCGGGCCGCCAGATCTGGCTGGTCCGTCCCGACGGTAGCGAAGCCTACCCCCTCCTCGAGGAGCCTATGATCGACCACTTTGCCCTTGCCTGGCGCCCGGACGGTGGGGCGTTGGCCTACGTTGTGAACGACCTCTCGCCTGGTCCGCAGCCGGTTCCGGACATCTCGCTCTGGGTATTCGATCTGGTCGGGCGCCAGCCCCAGCAGATTGCCGTCGATGGCGTATCGCCGCAGTGGCTCCCCTAAGAGTTGGTGATCAGCCGCTGTGGCCGACGGTCTGGGGCCCCTACGGGCTCTGTAGAGGCCCTGGCTTGCCGTCCACCTGCGATTGACATCTCCTGGGAAAGCCAGTATACTAGGCGCGAAATTGCCTGTTTTTGACCATAATCCAATGCGACTGAAACATCTGGAACTGCAGGGCTACAAAACCTTTGCCGCCCGAACCGAATTCGTCTTCGATAACGGGGTGACCGCTATCGTCGGGCCCAACGGCAGTGGCAAGAGCAACATTGCCGACGCCATCCGCTGGGTACTGGGCGAGCAAAGCTACCGGACGTTGCGGGGCAAGCGGACCGAAGATATGATCTTCTCCGGCAGCGCCCAACGCGCCCGTTTGGGCATGGCCTCTGCCTCCCTTACATTGGATAACGCCGATGGCTGGTTGCCGGTCGAGTTCTCTGAGGTTGTTGTCACCCGTCGCGCGTTTCGTTCGGGCGAGAACGAATATCTTCTGAACAACCGTCGCGTACGGCTGCGCGACATCAACGAGCTGCTGGCCAAGTCTGGCCTGGCGCAACGGACCTACACCGTCATCGGTCAGGGATTGGTTGATGCCGTGCTCAGCCTGCGCCCAGATGATCGCCGCGCGCTTTTTGAGGAGGCATCGGGCATCTCGGTCTACCAATCCAAGCGCGCGGGAGCCCTTTCGCGCCTGGAAGAAACGCGGGCCAACCTGCTGCGGGTGAACGACATTATCAATGAGATCGCCCCCCGGATGGGACGCTTGCAACGCGAGGCGGAACGCGCTGAGCGCCACGCGCTGCTGAGCCAGCAGCTGGAGAGCCTACTCCGTACCTGGTACGGCTTTCGCTGGCGCCGGGAGAACCGCGCCCTGAACACGACTCGCACCTCGCTCGAGCGCCGCACAGAAGCTGTCGAACGCCGTCGCCTGGAGTTGGACGAACTGGATGAGCGCATGCAGTCTCTCCGTACGCGCCAGTCCGGGCTGCGCGAGCAACTGGGTGACTGGCACCAGGAG
>JASFOV010000586.1:0-3247 GCA_050116355.1 Anaerolineae bacterium | reverse complement strand
ACCGAGCGTGGAGGAGGTCATCGACGCGCTGGAAGGATTTCGCGCCCCCGCGGAGATCGCTGGCCTGCCCAGTTCCCCGGAGCTGCCGATCGTGGTCCGCCGCGAACCAGACCGCCCGCAGCCCGTCCGGGATCGCAATGCGGGCCGCGGCATGTCCGTCGTCGTTGGGCGGGTGCGCCCCTGTCCTATCCTGGGCTACAAACTCGTACTGTTGGGACACAACACCGTTCGCGGAGCAGCTGGCGGCGCCATCCACAACGCAGAATTGCTTGCTGCGCAGGGTTGGCTCGGATCTGTAGGGAGCTAGGAACCATAAGAGGTCGATTTGGGCATGCATTACACAGAGCATAATCTGACCACACTACATGAGTTCATGGGGGATTTCGTCGTCTACCGGAATCTCAATCCGGCCGACGTCCGCCTGCCAAGGTTCGCCGAGATCCAGGCCGCTCTGGGTTTGCAGAACACCGGTCTGCCCCGAAAGGCTGAAGCGGCCTATGGGCAAGTGGTAGCTGCGTTGCTCAAGCAGGCGCGGGCGCTCGATGAACCCCGGACCGAGATACAGCGCGTGCTGTACGTCGGTGACACACATATGAACGATGGAACCGCGTTTCGCAACATCTGTGCAGCAGGGGATTGGTCAGGGTGGGCTTTCATCGGCCGGGATGCACCTGACCAACCCTCGCAAACACAGATCGAGGGTAGGGTCTATTTGGCGAACCGCTGGTCGCTACTTGCCAGGTTCCTCCAATTTGTGGAGGATCAGGGCTTCGCGCTGGATCCCGCAACGGCGATAGTGATCGATCTGGACAAGACGGTCCTGGGGGCAAGAGGACGCAATGACCGCGTAATCGACCAAGCCCGCATGGAAGGCGTGGAGCACACAGTGGCCCATCTATTGGGACCCCAGTTCGACGAAGCCGCATTCCGCTCGGCCTACGACGAGCTCAACATGCAAACCTACCACACCTTCACCTCCGACAACCAGGACTATTTGGCCTACATCTGCCTGATACTGGGAGCGGGCTTGTTCGACTTGGAGGGCCTAGTGCGCAGCATCGAATCGGGCACCATGGAGAGCTTTGTACAGTTCTTGGAGGAAGTGCAGCTCCGCCGCTCAGAGCTTCAGACGACGGGCCTGCTGCCGGTGCACGACGACGTATGGCACAATGTCCAGGCCGGGGATCCGACACCCTTTAAGGCGTTCCGGCGCAATGAGTATCTGACCACAATCGCCCGATTCGGCACTACGCCGCACACCACGGTTGCTGAGCTCCTCCGACAGCGGATCTGCATCACACAGGAGGTACGCGTAGCCAGCCTCGAGCTGCGTGAACGCGGCACGCTCATCTTTGGCGTCTCGGACAAACCGGATGAGGCATCGGTGCCCACGCAGGAACAGAGCCAGGCAGGCATGGAGCCCCTCCACCGGCTGGAAACCGTGGCAGTAGGCGAAGGGTTGTCCCGACCTTTGTCCCGTGAGGAGTGACTTCTGACCAGTAGCCGGCCAGAAGTTGATCTTCCAGGAAGCCGCGCCGGAAAGAAGGATCTGGCCACCAGCAGGAGAAGCTGTCCACCGGTGCCAAGCTTCCAGGGAGCTGAACCCGCACCCACGGCAGTGTACTTGACCAAGGGAATGCGCGCGCACAGGACAAATTCGCAGGAGTGATCATGGATCCACAGAGTCTGGAGCAGGTTCTACTGGGGCGCCAACTGCCGCACTTGTTGCCCCCAGAGCAAGACTGGATCGTGCCCCATTACCAGGGTCTGTCCATAGCCAACATACCCGCTACGATTGCCGCCCTGTTTGACCACAACCTTCCAGAGGCGTTACCACCCCTGCCCCCAGCGCTATGGACTGGCTGGCAGCCGGGCATCGAGCGGGTTGTGCTGGTCATTCTGGATGCTCTCGGATACCGGATGCTCCAAGGCAGGTGGGCCGCGGGTCAGGGAGATACCTTCTCGGCCTTGGCGCAAGCAGGCCGCCTCATCCCCCTAACCTCCGTATTTCCATCAACCACGGATGCCGCACTGATGAGTCTACGGACTGGCTGTCCCCCTGCCCAGCACGGCTGGCTGGCCTACACCATGTACCTGCGAGAAATGGGCATCGCCAGCAATGCCATCGTTCTGACTCCGATGTGGTCCTTCCAGCGTGATCTGCTTGTAGAGTGGGGATTGGATCCCAGCAAAATCATCCCGGTCCCATCGTTGGCCGAATCCTTGGCCAGCGAGGAAATTGCCACCTATGCTCTCTTGGCATCGGCCTTCCACGGTTCCGCCTTCACAAAGGTTCTCTACCGGGGGGTGCAGGAGATACATACACACCGGACCGCAAGCGACTTCTGGGTGCAGCTACGGCACCTACTGGCCGAAACACGGGGGCAACGAGCCGTAATCACCGCCTACTGGAGCGCCCTTGATACCCTATCCCACGCGTACGGCCCTGAAACCGACATCCCAGAAGCAGAGTTCCAGACGATCGATCTCCTATTGAGACGGCACTTCCTAGATGCGCTTCCCGCCCAAGATCGCGAGGGAACCCTGCTGCTGATCACGGCTGACCACGGACAGATTCACATTCCACCAGAACAGATCGTGACTGCCCAGGACACGCCGGAGCTGAGCCAACATCTGCTGGTGCCCATTACCGGCGAGTCACGAGCGGCCTTTGTCCATCCGCGACCCGGGCGGGCCAAGGCAATAGATGAGTACTTGCAGGATACATTCCCTGGTTGGTTCGTTGTGCTCGAGTCTGCACGGGCGCTTGAGACTGGCTTGCTGGGCAAACCGATCTACGACGAGAGCTACGCGCGGGCTGGAGAACTTTTGGTCCTGCCCACAGGCGCCCATGCCCTGCAACATTCTCAGCCCAAGGTGTCACTGTTGGGCCGGCACGGTGGTCTGACCGCCGAGGAGATGCTGGTGCCGCTGATCGGGGTCCGGCTGGAGGCAACCGGGTAGAGATGGTCAGAGACCCCTTTTGAACGCACGATGCAGCTTGGTCAGGCGGGCTTCTCCGGACGGCTATGGCGCGCTGCGTGCAGTTTCTTCAACAAGCGCGAGGTGCTTCCTCACTTCCTGCACCAGACGCTCCATGGTCACCGGCTTGCATAGGAATTCTTTTACCCCCATGTTCACCATCCGCGTCCGGTCATCCCCATCGTTGACGGGGCTAGCCGACAGAACAACGATGGGAATGTGGCGTGTTTCCTCATCCTCGCGCAGTCGCCGGATCGTCGTGCGG
>JASFOV010000585.1:0-3253 GCA_050116355.1 Anaerolineae bacterium | reverse complement strand
AAGGAGGGACTGGCTGCGGCAAGCCTCCAATCTGTTAGGCAGCCCTACCTATGCGCAGTCCAAGATCGGGAATAGCAAAAGAAAAGGACCCGAAGGAGCTTTCGGGTCCTGCTCACCTTCGCGGCCACACGGGCCGCTGGCTTTTACTGCTTTCAAGGACAGCCGTCTTTGTAGCAGAGGCTATCCACCAGTTGGCCGGTATCATCAGACAGTACGGCTTTGTCTCCGGAATCCTGCCACACCGCGGCTGCACCCCAGATCAAGTCGGCCGGCGGATCGCCGGTCGCCGCCGGTCCGGAATGCACCTTGACGGCTGCGCCCGGCGCCAACACAAAACCAGCAGGGAAGGTGTACAATTCGCCGCCCTCGACGCTGAGGATCTGCCAGCCCGTCATATCCTGGGCAGCCTGGCCGATGTTTCCGATGTGGATGTACTCATCCGCGGTCTCGTACTGGATATTGGCGATGTAGAGGACACTATCGGGCGACAAACCCGGAATCGGCGTGGGGCTCTCCGGCACCTGGGGATAGCCCCTGGCGATATAGGGCAGAAACACGGCGGGTGTCCCGGTCAAAACAGGGCGCGGCGCTGCCTGCAACTGCGCCACAAAGACGATCAGGACCAGCAGCACGGTGATGCTTGCCCCCAGCGCTGCCAGTCCCAGAACCTTGTTTGCTCTCATGAATTGCTCTTTCTAGGGTCCGAGAATGCCGCGAGTATACCACGTTATCCAGCATTTGACAATGGTACGATGGGCCTACTCAAACCAGGGAATACCCATGCTGCGATTCGGACTGGTGCCTTGCCACGGTCCCACATAGCCTGAAGCTGGAGAAAGAGACCTTCCCCAGCCAGCGACCCAGGGACTTCCCACCGGCAAGCAAAAGCCACCCTTGCGCAGGGTGGCTTTTGGTGAGCCGTGGAGGATTCGAACCTCCGACCCGCTGCTTAAAAGGCAGCTGCTCTGCCAAACTGAGCTAACGGCCCATAACGCGGTTATTGTACCATCGCCCCCTCGATTTGGCAAATGCAATCCACACTCCGAAGCCGGACAAAGGGCCCTCTCCTGCCTCTCTGTCCATGCGTTGTTGATTCCCACATCGTTTGACGCCACAGTGAGGGCGTGATACAATCTTCCCAGGATGAACGAACAGGATCTGTTAGCCCAAAGCGCACTCTTTGCTCCACTGCCCGCCGCCCAGCGGGCAGCGCTGGCCAGTCGATTCGTCAAGCAGAGCCACGACAAAGATGAGTACCTCTTTTTCGAAGGTGAGCCCGCGGAATGGCTGGTGCTTGTCACTGAGGGGCGCGTCAAGATGATCAAACACTCAGAGAGTGGGCGCGAGACCATCCTGGCCACCTTTGGTCCGGGCCAGATTGTGGGTGAGGTCGGTGTGCTCATTGGCGAGGCCTATCCGGCTACCGCGCAGGTTCTGGAGCCAGCAGTGACCCTCAGCTTGCGCCGCAATGCGTACGCTGAGCTGGTGCGTCAGCATCCCGATCTGGCTTGGGCGCTCGTCGTCGAGCTGGGCCGGCGCCTACAGCGGGCCCACGAAACCATCCGCAGTCTGGCTGTCGAAAAGGTGGAGCGTCGCGTGGCGCGGGTTCTGCTGCGCATGGCCAATACCGCTGGCGAACGACTGGATAGCGGACCGCCGGGTGCGGTGCGTATCACGGTACCCCTTACCCGCCAAGACATCGCCGACATGGCCGGCACCGTGATTGAGACGGCCATCCGCGCCATGAGCAAGTTTCAGAAGCAGGGGTTGCTCGAAACCCAAGAAGGGCACATCGTCCTGCTGCAGCCCCACCAACTAGTGGCCATCGCCGAAGAGTTGTAGCAAACCCCCTTGCATCCCTTCTCCACCCTAGACTCCGCCCTCGCCCAGCCCGGAGATCCCGCCAACCGCCACCGAAACCATTGCTCTTGACCAGGTACGCCGCCAAGTAGACACCGTGTTGCATGGCAACCGCCACAGGCCGGGACATGGTAAGTTCTCTGCTCTACCCAGGCTGAGGTCGCGGGAGCCGCCGATCAACTCCTGGTCGCGATGGTCTGGTTCAGATCTGCCAGCAGGAGCTCCAGCGCCATAGCGTACTCGCGTGCACTGTCGGCCACCGTGTGGAACGGTGAGATGTAGCACCCTACGCACTGTAGCCCGTGGCGTGCAAACACGAGCACCGTATGCGGATACTGCTCTACTACATCCTGTACCAGGCTCTCAGCCGTGATCGATGGGACAACCGGTCCATTGCGCATGTCATTCATTGTCCTGAAAAAAGCTCCTGTCGCCCCCCTTGATTTCACCACAAGGTCGGCAGTGTTGAAACCATACTATCATATTTCAGAGAGCGGTGATATGATTTTGGTCATAGCCCGCACGATTGACCTTCCCCCTTGCCTGTGATATACTGCTGCCGAATGATTGAGGACACGATGGCCTATGACCGATAGGCAGGCAAAAGAGGAGCGTCCCTGGCAGCTTGACCGGTGGCTTCCCAGCCCCAAGGAAGTTGCAGCGCCCTCGTATGCCGCGGACCAAGTGGGCGGCATCACCCGCTGGGATGAACGGGAAACCCTTTTCGCCCGGCGGGATCTGTGGCGCTACTTTGGCCCAGAAACAGCGGAACACCAGGCCTACTATGCGGCCCACCCCCAGCATCTGACTTTCGATCGAAAGCTCGATGGCCTACCCGTCTTGGGCCACATCGGGGGGCTTGACATGCCCCTCTTTGATGCCCAGTTCGAGTCCGTGGTCAAGATCGCGGGCGAAGCATTCGTAGATGGCCAGCCAGCCGCATATAGAACCGAGCTCTCACCCGAACGCGCTGCCCAGAAGGTCAAAGCGCTGGCCCGATTTCTAGGTGCCGATCTGGTAGGCATCGGTCCGCTGCGCCAAGAGTGGATCTACACGCATGTCGGTCGCTCTTTCGGCAATCGTGAAGGATTCGAGCCATGGGGTACGCCGGTTGACCTTGGCCATCACCCTCACGCCATCGCTTTGGGCTTTCAGATGGACTATGACCTGATCCAGCACGCCCCTGACTTCCCGACATTGCTGGCGACGGCTCAAGGGTATGGTTCTGGGGCCTGGGTCTCGATCCAGCTGGCCGAGTACATCCGCATGCTAGGCTACTCGGCCCGGGCCCACCACCTGTACAACTACCGCGTGCTCGTGGTGCCGGTGGCGGTTGATTGTGGGCTGGGCGAGCTGTCCCGCGCTGGCTATCTTCTAACTCGAGAGTTTGGAT
>JASFOV010000584.1:0-3262 GCA_050116355.1 Anaerolineae bacterium | reverse complement strand
CTCAGATCGGTTCGCGAATAGGAGGGTCGCCGTCTGGGCGACCCTCCTTCCCTTTGGGAGACAGTGCGATGCAAACCAAGTACATCTTTTGTACAGGTGGGGTCGTATCCTCGGTGGGCAAAGGTGTCACCGCGGCGTCGATCGGCCGTATCCTCAAGAGTCGCGGTGTCAAAGTGTCGATCCAAAAATTGGATCCCTACCTCAACGTCGATCCAGGTACCATGTCGCCCTACCAACATGGCGAAGTCTTTGTGCTAGACGATGGTGCCGAGACGGACCTCGACCTAGGACACTACGAACGCTTCATCGATGAAAGCCTGACGCAGGCCAGCAATGTGACCTCTGGGCAGGTGTACGCCCAGGTCATCGCCAAGGAGCGACGCGGAGACTATTTGGGCGGCACCATTCAGGTTATCCCCCATGTGACCAACGAGATGAAGCGACGGATCGGCTTGGTATCTCGAGAGAGCAGTGCCGAAGTGGTCATTGTCGAGATCGGCGGTACCGTGGGCGATATAGAGGGTCTGCCTTTCTTGGAGGCCATCCGCCAAATGCGGGTTGACGTGGGGCGGGAGAATACCGTGTATATCCACGTCACCTTCCTGCCCTATATCTCCTCTACGGGCGAGATCAAGACCAAGCCGACCCAGCATAGCGTCCGTGAACTGCGTGGCATCGGCATCCAGCCCGATATCATTGTCGCCCGCACCGATTATCCCATTGATGATGAGATCCGCTCCAAGATCGCCCTCTTCTGTGATGTAGAGCCACGGGCTGTCATCTCGCTGGTCACTACCCCCATCATCTACGAGGTCCCCCTTGTACTTGAAGAAGCCAGTCTGGGCGACTATTTGGTCGAGCGTTTGAGCTTGGACTGGGCCCACGCGCCCGATTTGACCCGCTGGCAAGCAGTGGTTGCCGATATCCGGCGGCCCAAGCCGCCCATTCGCGTAGGGCTAGTCGGCAAGTACGTGGAACTACGCGATGCCTACTTGAGCGTGCGGGAAGCGCTGGATCACGCTGGCTTGCGCTACAGTGTGACGGTCGAGCTCGACTGGATCGATGCCGAAGAGATAGAGCGGAAGGGAACGACCCGTCTGGAACAACTGGATGGCATCGTCGTGCCCGGTGGGTTTGGCTACCGCGGCATCGAGGGCAAAATCCTGGCGGCACGCTTTGCCCGCGAGAATCGCGTGCCGTACTTGGGCCTCTGCCTGGGCATGCAAGTGATGGTCATCGAGTTGGCCCGCCACGCCTTGGGCAGCGACGAGCCGAATTCGGCCGAATTCGACATCAAGACCCAGCATCCCGTCATCGCCCTGATGCCCGACCAGCGTGACATTTCAGAGATGGGCGGCACCATGCGACTGGGTTTGTACCCGTGCCAGCTCAAACCCGGCACCAAGGCCGCGGCGGCCTACGGCAATCCGGGTACGATTCAGGAGAGGCACCGCCACCGCTGGGAAGTCAACAACGCCTATCGCGAACTGTTGACCAGTGCCGGTATGATCTTTTCCGGAATCTCACCCGATGGGCGGTTGGTGGAGATCGGTGAGCTGGCCGATCACCCCTTTATGCTTGGCAGCCAGTTTCACCCAGAGTTCCGGTCCCGCCCTACCAAGCCGCACCCCTTGTTCCAGGCTTTCATCAAGGCCATCGTCGACCAGTCAGAAACGTAGGCACTGCCAATCTCATCTTGATCATGGGCTATCTTTTGGGACTGATTTGCTATTTGGGGCCAAGGCTGGTATAATGGGGTCGAATGCCGGCCTGGTTCCGGTTCGCGCCACCCTAGCTCAATCGGCAGAGCAGACGCTTCGTAAGCGCCAGGTTAAGGGTTCAAGTCCCTTGGGTGGCTTCATGGACTCTCACAGGCCCCAACAAGCACAGGTTGGGGCCTTTTCTGCGCAAGTGAACTCCAGCTCAATACGCTGTGCGGCTTCTGCTCAAAGCGGCACCCTGTCGTCGGACACTATCAGGATGCGTAGCTTGTCACAGGACAGAAAGACAGACACACAACGGAATGAGTGAGCAAAACGCGTCGAACGGCGCATCCCGACTCGATCCACTGGGCCTATTGTGGCGGCTCGCGGCAGCGCCACAGTCCCTGATGCTCCTCTTGGCGCTCATCATCCTCGCGCTGGTGCTGGCACACATCATCCCTCAGATTCCTGCTCGGGCCACGACGGATCCCCTGGCCTGGCTTGCGACGCAATCCACATACCCTGAGCCGGTCAATCGCGCGATCCATGCCCTACGCCTCTACGATATCTACCACGCCATCTGGTTCCACCTATTGCTTGCCCTAACCGGGCTGATACTCTTTGTCTGTTTATTTGAATCGGCCGAATTAGCTTGGCGCGCTTCGGAACGGGTAGATTGGCGGCAGGATGATGTGTCGCTCTTTGGCCCGCCAGCCCTCCAAGCCAGGGTACGGTTCCCCGCGCCGCACCAGGAGATGCAGGACCGCCTGCACCATTGGAGCTCACAGGACCGTTATCGCTCCACGCCCGTGGACACCTCCGCTGGGATGACTTGGGTGCTGGCTCGTCGTGCCCGTCTTCTATGGCTGCGGCCGTTGGCCCTGGCTGCATTGCTGATCGTGCTCGCCGGGCTTGTCGTATCAGGCACCTGGGGCTGGCAGAACGAAGACTGGATGCCAGCGCCCGGCGAGAAGCGACCGGTCGGCCACGGACAACCTCTTACCATCCAACTGGAAAGCTTCCAACCCCCTCCGTTGGTCCAGGGGCTGCAGCACTATCAGAGTCACATTACTTGGACCCGAGACGATGGTTCGTCACAGCCTGGTACCACAGGGTTTGGGCACCCCGCCAAGTTGGATGGGATCGCCGTGCGACAGATCGCCTACGCTCCGATCGCCCAGCTCAACGCCATCGACGCAGAGGGACGCCCGCTCCCCCTGCAGGCCAACGGGTCGGAGTTGAGCACACTCGACACCATCGAGATTGCGCTCCGGTCGCCGGACGATCGGCCAGTGGTATACGTGCCAACCCTCGATCTCTTTTTGAGCCTGCGCTTTGAGCCTGAATGCGAGGCGCAGGGACCCACCTTGTACGTGGACCAGGTACAGGCCAGCGGGTCAGGCGCCACTACAGTCGGCAGCATCCAGAGGCGCGGCACACTGGACAGCGACAACTTCCAACTGGAGGTGAATCTGACCTACCGGCCGGTCCTCCGTGTGGACTCGCGACCGGGGATGGTGATGGTAGTCGGCGGCCTGGCAGTGACCCTCCTTTCCCTG
>JASFOV010000583.1:0-3269 GCA_050116355.1 Anaerolineae bacterium | reverse complement strand
GGACTATGAGCAAGCCCGCACGGCGGTGAGCGTGCTGTTGGACAAGGGGCTGACTGAAGGTAACATGAACGCCATCATTGGCGAGGAGATCGCCAAGCGCGCAATGGAGATCAACTGGGAGAAAGCACCGGTCCAAGTCACCGATGAGGTGGGCCGGCAGACCCTGCAAGGCCTTGACCGGCTCTTGGCTAGGGAACAGCCTGTCCAGCTTTCGGGGGTGGGGGAGGTGTACGCCGCTGGGGAGCTGGCTACCATTGTGGCCAAGACGGCCTCGTCTACACGTGGTACAGACGGGGGACTGCGCAGCGCCTTGGCTGATTTTCAGGTCAGCAGTGATAAGGCTGACGCGTTTAGGACAGGCGTGATGGAGGGAGGCTTGTTGTTCTGGGTACGCGTGGACGACGCCAAAGCTCCGCAAGCGTTGGATGTGCTACAAGAATATGCCCCGCTCGAGGAAGCTGGTCATGTCGTTTGAAGGGAGGCGACGGGGCGAGCGGCCCGAGGGAGGAGGATTGTTGTTGGTCAGTCTGACTCCCACGATGGTGCGAGGCTGGTGAAGCAAGGCTTGTATAGGCGCATCAAAGGAGCTTGACGAGGAGGACACATGGAACCCAAACTCAATCTGGCGAAGATTCTTGAACCACATCGTGAGGAGCGGCATGTCGTTGTTCTGCACGACTATCCGGATCCCGATTCCATTTCGTCAGCCTATGCTCACCGGCTGATCAGCGCCGAGTACGACATTGATGTGGATATTCTGTACTCGGGCGAGATCAGCCACCAACAGAACATCGCCCTGGTGCGGTTGCTGGGGATCGATCTGCTCGAGTACGATGATTCGCTGGATCTAAGCGCGTACCAAGCCGCGATCCTGGTCGATCATCAGGGCACAACGGTAGAATCGATCGTCGCGGCTTTGGAGCAGGCGAAAGTGCCGGTGTTGCTCGTGGTCGATCATCACGAGATGCAGGACCGGTTAGATCCCGAGTTTGCCGAGATCCACAAGATGGGGTCGACGGCGACCATCTATACAGGCTACCTCCAACAGGGTGTCGTGGAGATGGACACGGCGCACAAGGAGCACGTTACGGCAGCTACGGCTCTGTTGCATGGGATTCTGACGGATACCGGGGGATTTGTCCGCGCTGACTCCGATGACTTCCAAGCGGCTGCTTACTTGAGCCGTTTTCGGGATGCCGAATTGCTGGATCAAGTCATGAAGCAGGCCCGATCCAAACAGGCCATGGCCATCATCCGCCGTGCCCTTGGCGATCGGGTGACTGTGGAGAGCTTTTCAATCGCGGGCATTGGCTACCTGCGAGCCGAAGATCGGGATGCGATTCCGGAGGCAGCCGACTTTTTGTTGACCGAGGAGAACGTACATACGGCCATCGTTTATGGCATTCTGGTCGGCGATGACGACCAAGAAACCATGGTGGGTTCGCTCCGCACCGCCAAGTTCACGCTGGATCCCGACGAGTTCATCAAAGAGGTCTTTGGCAAGGGGGCGGATGGCCGCTACTATGGTGGGGGCAAACCATCGGCCGGCGGCTTTGCCATTCCGATCGGGTTTCTGTCAGGAGTCCATGATCAAGATTTTCAGGGACTCAAGTGGCAGGTGTACGATGCCCAGATCAAGCACAAGATCTTTGCCAAGATCGGTGTCGATGAGGAGGGAAGGAAACGGTAGCGGTACAGGCTTGTACAGGAGGATGCGAGCAGGAGAGAACGGAAGCCGCAGTGCGTTTCGGAATAACCAGATCTAGTTGCGTATGGGGGAAACTTGAGTAACCAAACGATTGCAACCGATGATGTGGAACTCTTTTGCAAAATCTGCACAGAAGAACGGGGCATCGATCTGGATACCCTGGAACAGACGATCCGCCTGGCTGTTGAGATCGCCCGGGAAGGGCGAGAGGGTCGAAAGATCGGTACGCTGTTCGTCATCTCGGACGCGGAAAGGACGCTTCGACAGAGCACTTGTTTGATCCTAGATCCGCTCAAAGGTCATCCAGATGAGCTGAAACATCTCGACGACTCGAACATGCGGGAGACGGTGAAGGAATTGGCCCAACTGGATGGCGCTTTTATCATCTCGGATGAGGGTATCGTACTCTCAGCGTGCCGATACATCAATGCCTCGTCGGAAGGGATCGATCTGCCGCTGGGACTGGGCAGTCGTCACATGGCTGCTGCTTCGATCACCAAACATACGAATGCCATCGCTGTCGTGGTTTCGGAAAGCGCGGTGGTGCGCATCTTTGACGACGGCGAGCTCGTATCGGAGATCATCCCAGAACTGTGGTTGTTTCGTCGTCACGGTCTCGATCTGGAAGGCCCGTATGCCAAACAGGCCGATGGATGAGCGATGAGGGCCAACAAGGGATGTAGCCGGAGATCGAGCTGAGTGCAGCGGACAGCAGTAGGAAGGAGAAAACGATGGGTGGTTTGCTGGTGATAGGAACTGGAGAAGGCGTGCTGGTCGCACAGCGAGAAGGGGACACCTGGAAAGCAGTACGGCGGAGCCTGAGCGCGCGCCAGGTCAATAGCCTGAGTGTGCAGGGAGGCGCCGTCTTGGCAGGTACTACCGAGGGCGTGTTTCGCTCTGACGATCTGGCGGAAAGCTGGCATTTGGCCAGCGATGGGCTGAGTGTGCCCAAGATCCGTTGGGTGGCGCACCATCCCAATCGGTCAGGAACAATATTGGCCGGCACGGAACCGGCTGCCGTCTTTGTGTCGCACGATGGGGGACGGCGGTGGCGGGAGTGTCCAGAGGTGGCTGCGCTCCGCGATGAGCACGGCTGGTACCTGCCCTATTCGCCAGAGGCAGGTTGTGTGCGCGGATTTGCCTTCCACGGCGACCGTGTTTACGCGGCTGTGGAACAGGGTGGGTTGTTGTGTTCGGAGGATGCCGGTGAGACCTGGCAGTTGGTGGTGGGCAGCAATGGGATCCCGCGAACGCCTCCTGACGGCTTTGTCCATCCAGACGTCCATTCGGTGGTTGTGCATGCTTCCTCTCCCGATCTCGTATTGGCCCCAACCGGGGGTGGGCTGTATGTCTCGAAGGACGGCGGCGCACGCTGGCGGCACTTGTACCGCTGCTACTGCCGGGCTGTCTGGTGGGATCCCGCCGACGCGGCTCGGATGATCCTGGGCCCTGCTGATTCGGTCGATCGCAGTGGACGCATCGAAAAGACGAGAGACGGCGGGGAGACCTGGCAGCAGGCCACGGACGGGTTGGAGGTGCCCTGGGCGCAACATATGGTCGA
>JASFOV010000582.1:0-3273 GCA_050116355.1 Anaerolineae bacterium | reverse complement strand
TCCGGCGCGTAGCATCGCCCGCGCTGCTATCATGGCCGTCATGCTGGTGCCGTGGGCCATCCCCACTGCCGTCTCCTCGCGGATGTGGGAATGGATGTTCGGCCCAACACGCACCGGCTTCTTCAACGTCGTCTTTCAGATTCTAGGCCTGGGCGACGGCCAGATCCCGTTCCTGACTGACGAACGCTACCAGTTGCCGGTCATGATTGTCATTGACGTGTGGAAGACCACGCCCTTTATGGCGCTGCTGCTCCTGGCCGGCTTGGGCTTGATCTCGAAAGAGATCTACGAAGCAGCGGACGTGGATGGGGCCAGCAAGTTCCGCCAATTCGTGTCAATGACGCTGCCCCTGATACGGCCCACCTTGGCCGTGGCCCTCATCTTCCGCACGCTGGACGCGCTGCGCGTCTTTGACGTGTTCCAGATCGTTCTGGCCCAAAGCCGCTACTCCATGGCCAGCTACACCTACTACCAGCTCATTGGCGCCCGGGCCATGGGCTACTCGTCCGCCAGCAGCGTCGTCATCTTTCTGCTGATCTTCATATTTGCCATGGCCTACATCAGGCTGCTAGGAGTGGAATCAGAATGAGCAAGGAAACTAGAAAACGCCTCGGCCGCATTGGTTTCTGGATCCTGTACGCCCTCATCGTCATCTGGATGCTCTTTCCCTTCTACTGGGCCGTCAATTCCTCACTCAAGAGTGAGGCGCAATTGCAGATGACGCCGGCGTCCTTTGTGCCCCGCGATCCGCAGACCAACGCCATCGCGGTAACGCTACAGAACTACGCCGCCGTCTTCCGGAACGAGTCGTTCGTGCGCGGCCTGCTCAATAGTATCATCGTCGCCGTCTCGGTCACCCTGATGGCCTTGTTGATTGGTGCCTTTGCCGCCTTTGCCTTGGGCAAGCTCCGCTTCCGCGGCAAGACGCCCTCCCTCTACCTGATCCTGGCCATGACCATGTTCCCCCAGGTAGCCGTGCTGTCCGGGCTCTACGCCCTCATCACCTTCCTGGGCATCAGCGCCATTCCCAGTATGATCGTCACCTACATGCTCTTCACCCTGCCCTTCACCGTTTGGGTGCTGACCTCCTTCTTCCGCGGGCTGCCGCTGGAGATCATGCAGTCAGCTCAGGTGGATGGGGCCACGCCCTTCCAAACCTTCTACATGATCCTCCTGCCGCTCACCATGCCGGCGCTGGTCACCACCGGACTGCTGGCCTTTATCGCCGCCTGGAACGAGTATCTCTTTGCCCTGACGTTTACGTCCATCGAGCCACAGGCGCGCACGGTGCCCGTAGCCATCGCCCTCTTCACCGGCGAGATCGCCCGGCAGGAACCGTTTGGTGAGATCATGGCCGCCGGAATCTTGGTCAGCATCCCGCTGGTCATCCTGGTCTTGATCTTCCAGCAACGGATCATCTCCGGCCTGACTGCAGGTGCGGTTAAAGGCTAAACGCTCCCGAGTACTGCGTGTCGCGTGATCAGACCTTGATCGCACGACACGCAGTACCCAGCTGTAGAATTAGAGTAGGACCATGATGCACTACCAGCCGTTGGGCCGGAGCGGCCTTATGGTCTCCGAGCTCTGCTTGGGGACCATGATTTTCGGCGAGGACAGCCGGCGCAGCACGGATGCGGCGACAGCCACCCGCATGATCCACCAGTTCCTGGACGCGGGCGGCAACTTTATCGATACGGCCGACGTCTATGCCGGTGGCCGTTCAGAGGAGATCACCGGCCAGGCTCTCCACGGTCGCCGCGACCAAGTCGTGCTGGCCACCAAGGTGCGCCATGCCACCAGCGACGCACCCAACGACCAAGGTCTATCCCGCCGCCACATTCTAGCCGGTGTCGACGCCAGCCTGCGCCGTCTCGATACCGATTATGTCGATCTGCTGTACGCCCACATGTGGGACCCGCTGACGCCCATCGACGAGACGCTGCGTGCCTTCGACGGCCTGGTGACCGCCGGCAAGGTCCGCTACATCGGCGTCAGCAACTTCAAGGCGTGGCAGGTGATGAAGGCGCTAGGACTCTGCGACGCCCAAGGCTGGGTGCGGTTCATCGCCGCCCAGTACCAATACAGCCTGGTGGTGCGCGACATCGAGTGGGAGTATGTTTCGCTCTTTGACGCCGAGGGGTTGGGACTGGTGCCCTGGGGACCGCTGGGCGGCGGGTTCCTTTCAGGAAAATACCGCGCCGGCGAGCGGCCCACGGCAGGGCGCATCGCCACGACTCCGGATCGCGACGAAGAGGCCTGGGAACGGCGTGCCACCGAGCGCAATTGGCGGATCCTGGACACGGTGGGTGACATCGCCGCAGCGCGCGACAAGACCTACGCTCAAGTGGCGCTGGCCTGGCTGCGCGCCCAACCCACGGTCGTGGCGCCCATCATCGGCGCCCGCACCCCGGACCAACTGACCGACAACCTCGGTTCAGTGGACTGGGAGCTTACCGCCGAGGAATTGTTCCAGCTGGATAGAGCCAGTGCCATCGAGGAGGGCTATCCCTATCGTATGATACGGGTGTATGGCACCCGTTAGCGCCTGCTGGCCGGCCCACTGCAAGATCTCTGCCTCCTACCTCGTCAAAGGGCAGGACATCGTCCGATGTCCACCTGGAAGTAGGAGGTGGTTTCTTGAGCAGTGGTATCCAATTCCGGTCCCAACTGCGGCCCACCCTGCCGAGTGGCCGAGTAGGGGCGAGGTATGGCCAACAATCCGCTATGCGAGCTGGAGCAGAAGTGTAGCAGCTGGCAGCCAGAAATGAACGGCCACTTTTCGCATGCCTCGCCCTTACAGTCTGATCAAGGCAGCTGATAGAGAGGGATATGTCCATACATCGAGGGGAGTACCATCTGGTCGAGGATGCCACCCAGGAGTTGGTCACCTGGGCGCAAGCCGTCCGCGCCGAGGCTGATCCGCCCTTTGCGCTAGCACAGAAGCTTGTCCGCCGCCTGGGCTGCCACTATCGGGACGGCCGGGCAGAGGCCGGCTTCTGGGCACCTGAGGTGGTTGAAGGGCAGATCGCGGCGGACGAGATCTGGCTCGAGGTCCTCACTCCCCGCGAGCCAATCGACTTTCAACTGGACCGGCAGAGCCTTCGCTTCCGGCGGGAACGGGTGCCCTTGGTGCTAGACGGTGAGTACTTGTGGGGTGTGATCGAGGGCCTACCAGCTGGCAGCTGCCACGAGGTGGGTGCCTTCTACTGGGTCCGATACAGAGATGGATCCGGGAGTTGGCAGACCATCCACGACCCCCTGGCCTACTCGGTG
>JASFOV010000581.1:0-3288 GCA_050116355.1 Anaerolineae bacterium | reverse complement strand
ATCATGCTCGACATTCCCCAGTTGTTCAGCGGCGCACTCATCACCGAGCAGGTCTTTGCCTGGCCCGGCATGGGACGCATGTACTGGGAGCATGCCGTCTGGATCGACTATCCGGTCTTGATGGGCATCATTCTGCTCGTGTCAACGCTGGTGGTGCTCTGCAACCTGCTGGCCGATATATCCTATGCTTTCATTGATCCGCGTATCCGCCTGGAAGGCTAGCCCGATGGGCTCGGAATCACGGCAGGAGGCAAGAGTCATGGCAACAACTTCAGACATAGCAGCTTCCGGAATTGAGTTGCGCCAGCCCGAAGGCCCCTGGCGCCTGGCCGGGCGCCGTTTCTTGCGCCACAAAGTAGGCCTGGTTTCAACCATCGTCCTGCTCTTCATTGTGGGCTTGGTCATTGTCGGCCCCATCTTTTTCATCTCCGAGGATGCCGCCTTTCGGCCCGATCCAACGGCCATCAACTCGCCGCCCAGCCTCGAACACTGGTTCGGCACCGACGAAGTCGGCCGCGACATCTTTGCCCGCATCATCTATGGCGGGCGTGTCTCGCTGTTGGTCGGCATGCTGGCCATGCTGGTCTCCATTACGCTGGGCATCTTTTTTGGCGCCGTGTCTGGTTACTTTGGTGGATTCACCGATTCCCTCATCATGCGTTTCACCGATGTGATGCTGAGCATTCCCGGCATCTTTCTGATCATCGCCCTGTCGGTCTTTTTGGGCCCCTCCATCCGGACCATCATCTTGGCCATCGGCTTCCTCAACTGGATGAGTGTGGCCCGCATCGTGCGCTCCTTGTTCCTTTCTCTCAAGGAGCAGGACTTTGTGCTCGCGGCGCGCTGTCTGGGCGTCAAGGATTCGCGCATCATGGTACGGCACATCCTGCCCAATTCGATGGCGCCCGTGGTGGTCGCCGCCACGCTGACCGTGGGCGCGGCCATCCTGACCGAGACAGCCGTCAGCTACCTGGGCCTGGGCATCCAGCCGCCGACGCCCAGTTGGGGCAACATGCTGAAAAACGCCCAAGTTCTGATCTGGTCCGCTCCCTGGGTGGCCATCTTTCCCGGCATGATGATCTTTTTCACCACACTGTGCATCAACTTTATGGGCGACGGGCTCCGTGATGCCCTCGATCCCCGCATGCAGCTCTAGCAGGCGGATCTACAATACCCTTGGGAGGAAATCCAATGTCACTTCTGTCTGATTCGTACCGGGCCTTTCTTTCGCAGCCCAGTCCCTGGCCCGAGATCCGCAAGGCACGGATTGAGAAACTACTACCGACGGCCATGCAGTTGGCCGGCGTCGATGCCTGGTTGGTCGCTTGCCGCGAAAACAACAACGACCCGCTGGCCTCGCATGTTGGCGGCGAAAACGCTGGAGCGCCGGCCGTTTTCATGTTCTTTCTCCAGGGAGACAGCGTCGAGTCGGTCGCTCTCTCACCCTGGGGCGAAGCCACGGCCCTCAGAGGCTTGGGCTTGCATGATCGTGTCATCGAGTTCGAACGGGGCGAAAGTGTCTGGCCCCTCGCTGCCGAGCAGCTCGCAACCTACAACCCGGCCAAGATCGCTGTCAACTGCTCATCGCGCGGCATCGCCGACGGCTTCTCCTGGACCCAGCGCATCGAACTAGAAGAGGCCTTGGGCTCCGACATGACCGCCCGGCTGACATCAGCCGAGGATCTCATTGCCGAGTGGTTATCGGTCAAACTGCCGGAGGAAGTTGAGATTATGCGCCGCGCGGGCGAACTGACCGTGGCCCTCGAGATCGAGGCCTACGGGACGATCATCCCCGGTCAGACCCGCGACCGTGACGTCGGCAATTACATCAAGAAACGCATGGCCGAACTGGGTGTGGGCGACTCGTGGTCGCCCGAACAGAATCCCAACGTCAACTCGGGCTTTCCCCGCGGCCACTCCGGGCCGACAGAAAAGGTGATCGAGCCGGGCGATTTCATCCAGACCGACTTTGGCATCAAGGTCTTTGACGTCTGGTGCACCGACTACCAGCGCTTTGCCTATGTGCTCGCACCCGGTCAGACCGAACCCCCGCCCGAGGACCTCAAAAAGTGGGAGAATGGCCGAAAGGGAAGCCGTTTGGTCCGCGAGGCGATGCGCCCGGGCATGCGCGGCTATGACGTCGACAAGGTCCAGCGGGATTGGATGGAGCAGACCGGTTCGCGGCCGGTCAAGTGGGGCACCGGTCACCCGGTCGGCTATTGGGCCCACGACATCGGCCCCTACCTGGGCGGCGGCCAGTACGATGCTCCACCCTCCGGCGACGCCCTGCGCCTCCTACGACCAGGGCAGACCTTTGCCTACGACGGCTTCTTCGCTTGGGAGGCTGAGCATGAGGGCGGCACGGCGGACAAGATGATCTCTGTGGAAGAAATGGTCGTCGTCACCGAGGACGGTGCAGAATACCTGATTCCGCCCCAAGAAGATCTCATTCTGATCCCGTCTAGATAGCGCAACACCGAAATCTCTGGGATGCCGACTTTCAGGGCTGCAGATCCGGAACGGTGATCCGGTTTCAGATCTGCGGTTTGACTGCGAGGAAACAAATGCGCAAGCCCACCAAACGCCTGGTGATGCACAGCTATCCCGGCATGGTGGCCATCGTTACCGCCAGATGGAATCAGAAGCAGAACGTGATGGCCGCCGGCTGGCACTCCTACATCTCCATCGATCCGCCCATCTATGGCGTGGCCGTGGCCAAAGAGCGCTTTACGCACCACCTGATTCAGCATTCAGGCTCCTTTGGCGTGCACTTTTTTCCTGCAGACAAGAGCGAGTGGATTCAGAAGGTGGGTGTTCTCAGCGGCGCCGCGGTGGACAAGTTCGCCCAACTGGGCATAGAGTATGAGCAGGGCTTGACTGCCGATCTCCCCATCCTGACCGACGCCTACGTGGCCTACGAGTGCCGGGTCTTGGATGTCCAGACCTATGGCGACCACGACTGGTTCGTCGGCACCATCACCCAGTTCTACCGCGATGACGATCTGTTCCTGGAGAACAACCTGCCGGATTTCCACCAGTTGCAGATCCCGCTGTACCTGGGACGGTCCACCTACGCCGTTCTGGATGCAGACGTGGAGTTCAAGCACCACTTTGTGAGACGAGGCAACGGCTAGTCCCAGCCCCGGCCCACCCGACAACCCAGATCCGAAAGGAGAACCCAAAACTTGCGGGATGGGATGAAACGGCTCCTGCAGCTTCTAGGACGTAAGGAGCTGCTATCCGTCTTTGTCATGATCTTCATCGCGGACCTGGTGGTTGGCGTTTTCT
>JASFOV010000580.1:0-3299 GCA_050116355.1 Anaerolineae bacterium | reverse complement strand
TCTGCGGTCTTGTACTGACAGCATCACAGCAACCCTAACTCGCGCTAGATCAAACGGATTTGATCCCTATGGCGAGCGGAGGCATCCTGCGCAGATCGAAGGAGCCTCCGCGAGCACCCTGCACTGTCCTGCACCGTCTTGCGGCCGGCAAAGGCGGTAGCACGGGCGACGGGCTCAGGATGCTCGCTCCGGCCAAGAATCTAGCCTCAGCCGACCAGTGAGGCCAAATGCGATTGCCCCATAGTTCCCGTATTGACCCTTGACGCAGCAGCTCGCTGTGTGATATAATAGAAGTGTAAACGAAGTAGCATTGTACCCTTCCATCCCTGCAGCAATCCGCGTTTTATCAACCGAACCCGTTTCGGCAGGTTCACAATCGGCACCGAATTGTGTTTCACCGAATCCCTACCGTGAGGAGGGCTGGCCATCACAAGCGCCTTTGCCGGTTCCCGACTGGAACGGGACATAACGCCCCTTCGCCACCGTGACCATCAGATCCCTGTCCCTGCAGGCTAGCTTACGTGGGCCAACATGGCCCGGCACATTGAACAGGTTGCAGACCTAGAAAGGAGAAGGTACTATGGCACGGATCGAGCGCAGAGCCAGAACAGCACGGAGCTTGACCATCTTGCTGGTTGGGCTGATGCTCTTCACCTTGGGAGCGGGGTGGATGCCGAGAGTACAGGGCGCGGAAGGGCCTTCCCCAGATGCCCCCCCAACCCTGGACGCCCCCTATTCGGTTGGGGTTGAGTGGGTAGCCCAGTTCACTACATGCTCAGCCAACAACCTGCCCAACTGTACCGAACCGGAGTGCATGAAACTCTACAATACATTGGTGAACAAAGAGGGTTGGACTGGCGAGTTCCACTGGGGCGACAGCAGCGCGTGGGAGACCGACTTTAAGCGGGCAGCGGCGGGCGGGAGTGAGAACAGCTGGATTGACTCCGTTGACCTAGGGCTGTTCTGCAGCCACGGCTCAGGGGCGTACGACGAGTTCTGGAACAAAAACCTCAGCTCCCTGTACTTTGGCGACCCGCACAACGACTGCCATCTCACGCCGGGCGAGGCCTACAAGTCCTACGGCGATTACAACCTGGAATGGCTGGCGGTATTTGCCTGCAGCGTGCTGAGCGACGGCGGCCCGGCCCCCTACTACAACCGGGGCTACTGGGCCTCGACGATGGACGGCTTGCACCTGCTGCTGGCCATGAAGACGACCATGTATTGCTCCTCTCAGATCGGCCAGAAGTGGGCAGATTATATGCGGGGCATCCAATGGCCGTTTTGGCCTCACTTCTGGTTGCGGCCGCCGTACAAGATAACGCAAGCCTGGTTCGAGGCGGTGGACGATACACAACCCGGAGGCGTGTGCGCCCGGGTCCTGGCCGAGGTGAAGGACAACTATAACGACTACTTGTGGGGCAAAGGTTATGTGAGTCCGGACCCAACGGCCAACGGCGTCTACTGGTACTGGGATCACTGCTCCTGCACGCCACCCCCGGTGCAGGTTCAGGACCTAGATCAGGGCTTCGCGCTGCCTGTCCTCAAGGTATTGCCCCGTGAAGTAAACCAAGAGTACGTACTACAGAACATCGCGCCCGCGTGGGAAATGCAAGACTCAGCGGTATATTCGGATACGCAGCACTTCTACCTGATGCAGACGACGGAGGGTATGACCGAGACGTTGCAAATCGACAAAGCGAGCGGCGGCTATAAGTACCGGATTCAGAGTACCTTGTGGAACCCACCGACCGCCACCCTGGAGTTGCTTGGCCCGAGGGAGTCTTTCGCCCGGGCTGAACAGTTCTTTAACAGCCTGCCAGCTGAAAACTTGCCGGGCGTGTGGTACCGGAACGGCGATACCACATTTGCGCAAGAGCAGATGGTCGAGGTACAGTTAGAGACGCTACCCGATGGAACCACGATCGAAGAGGAACTGCAAAGCGTCGCGGTGGACAATGCCCTTTCGTGGGGGCGTGTGATCCAGATACTAGTGGGAACAGACCGGGGCACGGTACAGCAAGAGGTGTCAATCGTGGGCCCCGGGGCTCGGACCAAGATGTACCTCGGTGACGGCGGCGAGATTCTGGGTGTGCAGGGTGGATCCCGCGACCTCATGGACATGGCGATAAGACAAACCGTCGCGATCATCCCCTATACCACAGCTTGGGAGATGTTCTTGGAAGACCCGAACATTGCCTTGGCGACCATCCCCTGGGCTTTCGACGAAGTCACCTATTCAGACGTGACTATCGGCTACTACGAACAGCCGCAATTTCAGGAGCAACAGGAACTGATTCCTGCCTGGATCTTTAACGCAGACTTTACCAGTGGAGGTACGCCGCTGGCCCAAGGCGTGCTGGTCTATGTGCCAGCGGCCACGGAGTATCTGCCACCGAAGGTACAGATTGACAGGCCGGAGGCTGGTGCGACGTTCAGTGACGGCGAGACGGTGACGTTTAATGGCTCAGTGACACAAGGGAAAGCGCCCTATACCTACGAGTGGTACTCCAGCCATGACGGCTTGTTGGGCAGTGAAGCCACAAGCGAGGCGTTACTGTCGGGTGCCGTGGAGAAGGGCGAACTCATCAGCCACACGATCTCGCTGCAAGTCACCGACGCCAACGGGCAGGAGGGAGCCGATTCGCGAGTGGTCTTTGTTAGGACTGCTGCCTATCTGCCGATCATTCTGCGGGAGCCCTGAGTCGAGCGACCAGCCAGGGATGCGGGAATCCCTGTCGAGGACGTGCTCGGACGGTATCAACCAACGTGGGGCAGGGGGCGGATAGAACCCGTCGCCTGCCCCACGTTCTGCTTTGACCTATGCTTGGGCCGTGGGGACTACAAGTCGTATGTTTCGCGCTCCGCGGCGATGAACTCGGCAAACGCTGGATCGCCGGCACGCATCAAGGCCTCCATTTGTGCAGGATCGGCGAGTTCAATCTGTACAAACCAGCCCTCATCGTAGGGTGACTCGTTGACGAGGGTGCTCTCCCACTCCAGCTCTTCGTTGACTTTTACGATCTTGCCGCTTAGGATGGCCTTGACGCGGCCGACCCACTTGCCCGACTCGAGCGACATGAAGGGTGCACCCTGTTCGATGGTGCGGCCGACACGGGGGACCTCCACATAGACGATCTCGTTGGCCAAGGCTTGGCCAAAATCGGTCATGCCTACGGTCGCTACCTGGCCGTCGACGCGCGCCCAGTTGTGGTCTTGATCGTAGTACAGATCGTCGGGGAACTCATAGGGAGTTATCTTCATTTCTTTCCATCTCCTTCGTGGTATGTTGTAATGCG
>JASFOV010000579.1:0-3329 GCA_050116355.1 Anaerolineae bacterium | reverse complement strand
CTTGCCCAGCGAACTGACGTTGCCCAAGTTGCCGGCGGGGATAATGATCCAGTCGGGCACCTGCCAGTCAAATTGCTGGACGATCTCGATACCTACCGTCTTTTGCCCCTCCATGCGCAATGAGTTCATCGAATTGGCCAAGTATATGCGCTGGTCGGCAGTCACCTCCTGGACGATGCGCATGCAGCCATCGAAATCGGTGTCCAGTGCCAGGACCAGCGCACCGTGGGCGATGGGTTGCACGAGCTGCGCGGTGGAGACTTTGCCCTGGGGCAAAAAGACGATGGCCGGAATATCGGCCGCCGCGGCGTAGGCTGCCAGTGCGGCAGAGGTGTCACCGGTCGAAGCACAAGCGACAGCGCGGATCGGCCGGCCATCGGTGATCATCTGCCGCACCACCGAGATCAACACCGTCATCCCCAAGTCCTTGAAGGATCCAGTGTGGCTGTTGCCTGACAGCTTGACCCACAGGTCAGGGACGCCGACCTCACGACCCAAGCGCTCGGCCCAGAAGCAATTGGTGTGCCCCTCATACATCGAGACGACGTTGTCATTGGCCACCTGGGGACAGACCCATTCCTTCTTGCCCCACACGCCGCTGCCATAGGGCCACTCATTGGTCCGCGTGCGCCGCCGGAACAACTCCTGCCACTCGCCGGCGCTGCGATCCCGGAGTGCGTCGATATCATGCTCGACATCCAACAAGCCGCCGCAGTCCTCGCAGCGGTAGACGACATCGTAGATCGAGTAGCGGCGCCCGCATCCCCGGATGCACTCCAGCCAACTATGGTACGCCATGACGATCCTCCTAGTCTGGCGCTTGCGCGCCCGATCTGTACCGGAGAGGCGGACTGCCCTTCCGGTCTCGTTTATGCGCCATTGATCATCACTTGTTGATGAATGCACTGCATGGCGGCAGCGGCATCCCCCCCGCTGACTACCAGCGAAACGCTGCAATCCGAGGAGCCCTGTGCGATAGCAATCACATTGATGTCAGCCGAGCCCAAGGCGCCAAAGACGCGGGCCGCCACCCCGGGCGTGCTGCGCATGCCAGCGCCGACAACGGTTACGATCACCACCTCGTCGAGCGACCAGATACGGTCGATGTCGCGGCGGGCCAACTCCAAGGCCACTTCCTGCTCGATAGCATCGATGACCGGAGGCGCGACATCGCTGGGAATAACAAACGAAATCGACTGTTCCGATGATGATTGGGAGATCATCAGCACACTGGCGCCCTGGCTGGCGACGGCCGCAAAGGTCCGCGCAGCGATGCCGGGCACGCCCATCATCCCCCGTCCCTCGACAGTCACCAGACTCAGCCCAGGGATGGCCGTGACCGCTTTGATCGTACCTGGCGTGGTTTCGGGCTCTTTGACGATCCGCGTCCCAGGGTACGACGGGTTGAAGGTGTTCTTGACCCACAAGGGGATCCCGCGCTCGACAATGGGCCGTATGGTGCGCGGGTGCAGAACCTTCGCCCCAAAGTAGGCTAGTTCGCTCACCTCGCTGTAGGAGAGCACCGGCACCACGCGCGCCTCGGGCACCAGGCGCGGATCGGTGGTCATCACTCCGTCGACATCGGTCCAGGTCCAAACCTCATCGGCATCCAAGCAGTCGCCCAGAATGGCAGCGCTATAGTCGCTGCCACCGCGTCCCAACGTGGTGGTGACGCCCGATTCTGTGGCGCCGATGAATCCCGTCACCACCGGGATCACACCCTCTTCCAGAAGGGGGACCAAGCGTCCGGTGACGCGGGCCCGGGTAGCATCCATCAACGGTACGGCATTTTGGAAGGTCTCATCGGTGATGATCAGCTGCGTGGCATCCACCGCTTCGCTGCGAGCGCCTTGCTGGCGCAGCAGAGCCGCCAGCACCCGGGCGTTGATCCGCTCACCCAAGGACGTGATAGCATCCATGGCTCGCGGTGTAACCTCGCCCAAGATATAGACGCTGTGGCAAAAGGCCGCAAATTCGTCCAGGTGGCGGTCGATAACCGCCAGGATCTGCGCTCGCTCACCGTCGGGCGACAGCAATTCGTCAGCGACGCGATAGTGTTGGATGCGGAGATTGGCGACGGTGCTGTGATACGTATCCTCGTCGCCCGCAGCGGCAGTGAGCGCTCCCTGGGTCAGGGCGTCGGTGACGCCGCTCATAGCCGAGACGACCACGACCAAGCGCTCCCAGGCGGGTGCCTGCTCGAGGATGATATCAGCCGCCTGGGTGATCGCCTCGTGGCTGCCGACCGACGTCCCGCCGAATTTCATCGTCAATGTGGACATGAGGGGTCCTCCTCTGAGTGCCAGATTTCGAGCTATTCTCCGTTGGCGCGCAGCGCACGGGGCACCGTCGCTGCATTCTTCGAGCCCTCCGGGTTAGCCAGCGCCGCGGCGGGATAGGAGCCAAGCAGTTTGACGAACGAAGATTTGCGCAGCAACCCCAACAGCGCCGCCTCACAGTCCGGATCTTCGATGTGGCCATCGAAATCCAGGAAAAAGATGTACTGCCAGGGGCGGTTGAGGCGCGGCCGGGATTCGATCTTGGTCAAGTTCACACCCCGCTGGGAGAACTCGCCCAGACACTCGACCAACGCGCCCGGTTGGTGCCGCGTGGAAAAGACCAACGAGGTCTTGTTGCGTTCGCCGCGGGATGGATCATCATGGCTGAGTACAAAGAAACGGGTATAGTTGGACTTGCTGTCCTCGATGCCATAGTCCAGCTCGTCGAGCTCGTACAACTGGCCCGCCAAGCGGCTGGCAATGACGGCCACACCCGGCTCGGGATTGGCTGCCAGGTCGCGAGCGCTGCCGGCTGTATCGTACGCCGTCACGGCCGGCCAGCCGTTGCTACGCAGGTAATGCTCGCATTGGGCCAGGGCCTGGGGGTGGGACCACACCTGCTTAATGTCGCCCAGCGTGACGCCGGCCGGCGCCAAAAGCGCATGGCGCACGCGCAAGATCGCTTCTCCCCAAATGCGCAGATCGTGATCCAACAGCAGATCATAGGCCTCATAGATCGAGCCGGCGGTCGAGTTTTCGACCGGCAGCGCGCCATAGTCAGCCTCGCCGGCATTGATGGCGTCAAAAATGTCCCGAAAATTGCGACAGGGTAGGCTCTCAACCTCTGGGCCAAAGAACTGGTAGAGGACCTCTTCAGAATAGGCGCCCCGTTCTCCCTGAAACGCTACTTTGGTCATGGCTCTTGTCTCCTTTGCATGTTCCCCCCTTGCCGCTAGGGAAAAGCATGGCCGGCGGCAAAGAGAAAAGCGTGGAGCCGGTTGCTCCACGCTTCTGGAATTTCCTCTCCGCCTGCTATTTGTGGCGAAACAT
>JASFOV010000578.1:0-3344 GCA_050116355.1 Anaerolineae bacterium | reverse complement strand
CGCTATGCCAGAAGGGGCGGCGTTCAACGGGCTGGTGCCCAACATGGATGCCGGCCTCTTTGTCCACAGAGCGACGGCCAGCAACTCAAGCAACAACTCGACCTTCATCGAACACCCCCTGACCGATAACGAACCGGATGCCATTGTATTCGTCACCCAGAACTGGAATCCGGGCGGCGTGGGCGGTGTTTACAACGACCATGCCATCGGTGTATGGTACAATGACTTGAACGGACAGTGGGCGGTCTTTAACCAGGACAATGCGGATATGCCGCCCGACGCGGCCTTTGCCGTGTTCGTGCCCCGCCCGGGGGCGAACGTCTTTGTCCACGAGGCGACGGCCGAGAACACATCGGGCAATTCGACGTTCCTGGATCACCCTATTCTCAACAACACGCCAACGGCCAGGTTCGTGGTGACGCAAAACTGGAACCCGGGCGGTGGATTGAGCGGCGTGTACAATCCGCACAACATCGGGGTGGCGTATGACAGCCTGAGCGATCGATGGGCGATTTTCAACCAGGATGGGGCCGGCATGCCCGAAGGCGCCTCGTTCAACGTAATCGTGGCCGATACCCGGCCCACCCGGGTGTTTCTACCGATCGTCGTGAAGGCGTACTAGCGGGCGGTAGGAAGTTGGGGTACTGGTCCCGTTTGAACACCAGATCACGTCTTCCAGGAATCGGTTGACAGGACATTTGGCATCTGATATAATGCAATAGGGCTCGGGCAATGTCGTACGAGATCCCGTAGGATTCCTCGGATGTCTCGAGGCGGCAGTCTACTGGTCGCTTGCTGTGCCTTGATCACCGACACGACTCCGCTCACCACATAGGGCTTGATCACCATCTCCGCCGGCGCGCCCCCCATGTAGACCGGAAAGGAGAGAGCCTATGGTATGATTCCGGCATTGGAGTTCGCATATTGACGGTCGCATTGTTTCGGGCTCAAGCCGCCAATCCGCGGTTTGAAGAAAGGAGCCGTCCGATGCCAGAGATCTATGCCGCAACACCGATCGAGATTCCGAGAGAGTTTCTGGCGGAGTTCAAAGAAGTTCGTGTACTATTTCCTCCCTACCCTGGGCTGTTGATCATCAATGCCAGGATGCTAGGACAGATCCGGGAGCTGATGGCGCAGCCAGAGATCGCCGAGCGGTTCGAGATCATGCTCGTGCCCAAGGTCTAGGGAGCCGGGACGTAGGAGACAGGGATGTCGATCCGTAGCATCCCTGTCTCTCTTTGCTTGCGAGAGTACCAGCGCCGAGGTGGAGGGTATGGATACAGATTCCTTTGAGCTCCCGTTCTTGAGCAACCTGGGCTTGATGTTGACGTACAAATGCACGGTTGCCTGTCCCCACTGTCTCGTCGAAGCCGGGCCGCACCGGACAGAGGAAATGCGCCTCGAGGATGCCCTGGCCTGGATCGAACAAGCACGGCGCTATCGTGGCGGGCTGATCCAAGCTCTGGCCTTAACCGGTGGGGAGCCTTTCTACAACGAGGGGACCCTGGCCCAGGTATCGGCCTATGGCCAGCAACTGGGGTTCATGATCAGTGTGGTGACCAACGCCTACTGGGCCTCCAGCCGAGACGCTGCGCACCGCGCGCTCGAACGCCTGCCTGCCGTCCAGGCGATTACGATTAGCACGGACGTCTACCACCAACAGGCGATCCCCTTTTCTTTCGTCGAGAATGCCGTGCGGGCGGCGAAGGCGCTCCGGCGGGTGTACAACATCTCCGTCTGCACCGACAGCGAGGACGACCCACGCTTCAAAGAGGTGATGGACGATCTGGCTGCCATCGGCGAGGGCGACAACGTCCAGGTGACCATTACCCTGCCGGTGGGGCGGGCCGCGAAGCAAGTGCCTCGTGACGCCTACCGCACCGCGCCCGAGCCCACCGTGTGCGCCTGCCCGGTGGCTAGCTCTCCGGTCATCTTTCCCAACGGCGACGTCATCGGCTGTATCGGGCCGCTGCTCACCCTGCGATCAGAGCATCCCCTCCTTCTGGGCAGCCTGCGACGGCAGACCTTGTCCGATGTCCTGGATATGGCTGAGCTGAACCCCATCCTACACGCCATCCGGGTCTGGGGCCCGCACAAGCTCGTATCGCTGCTGGAACAGACGGACTGGCATACGCTCCTGCCAGCCGAGTACATCTGCGACGCCGCTTGCGATGTCTGCTACAAGCTGCTGTCCGACGCGCGTATCGTCGCCGCCCTGGAAGAGATCTTTCAAGACGAGCGTCTCCGGCAAACGGTCGCCTACGGACGCGCCTATTACCTGAACGAGACGACGATGGCCGAGCGGATGAACTTGGGTGGTGGCGGCGACACAGCAGCAGCCTAGCACCCGATCCACCCCGCGCTGAAAATGTCATCCTCGCCATAGGCCCCTCTCAAGAGGGGATCTGCTGTTGCCGTGCAGTTCGACCCGACCGGGAATCCCGCCGGTGCTTGCGCCGCCCTGGACGGCTTCGACCGAGACGATGGCCGGCTCGAGGGCGCTGGCTGGGGATCGAGGATGTCGAGGATCTCAAGGCCGACCTGGTCCAGGCATTGAGCGGGCTGTAGGCACAAGCCAGAGTTCTGAACTGGCTGGCATGAAACCGGGCCCGTCTGCGCAGACGGACCCTGCTTTTGATCCCCGTCGCCTGCGCGTCCCTTCACCACCCGAAATGAGTCCTGGCTGCGACCAGCGGCAGGTTATGTCGTTCTAGCGGCACTCGCCTGTCTCCTCCTCTGCTTTCGCAAGCATCTTCACGCCCTACGCCATTCGCTGTAAATAAGACGCTTCCCAATTCGATGAGGTTGATGACTTGTTTTCCCGGCGGTCGCTTGACTTGCGGGCAAGCTCAGGGTACAATGAGGATACACAACGCTGACAACATAGCTGCTGCGAGAGGAGACGGACGGGAAAGGCCAAATCCCAAAGGAGGGTGGAGCATGAAGGGGAAAGGCAGGTCTCTTTTGTATGGATCGCTGGTTGCGGGCGGGATCGCCGCCGGCTATGTGGGGCTCAAGGCACTGTTGGGCTTGGAGCCAGGGGCCGACGAGGACTTTTTCCGGTGGAGCGGCCCGGAAACCAAGGGCGTGGACGTAGATTCGGCACAGGTCGATCTGCCGGTCATGTACTACCGCGATGACAGCTTTATGGCCATGTTTGGCGCGTCGTACGATCCGGTACGGGCCCTGCTGCCCTCGAAGGAGCTGTACCCCGTCACCTTGGATGGCAAGCGGGCTCTGGTCGCGGTGCTCGCTTTCAACTATCTCCAAACGAGTATCGGCCCCTACGGCGAGATCGGCATCGCCATCCCCTGCACCCACGGGCAACCAGGACCACCGTTCCT
>JASFOV010000577.1:0-3345 GCA_050116355.1 Anaerolineae bacterium | reverse complement strand
GCAACCAACGACGTACCAAGGCATGGTCCAGCGAGTCGCGGAGCAAGGGCATGGCTGGCGCGCTGTTTTCGATGACCCGCCGCAACCACTCCGAACTGAGCCAAGACCAGTCAGGCAGTGATCGTTCTACCAGGTAGGCGCCGTTGAACCGGGCGAGATGGCGGGCGACGAGACCATACTGCTCCAAGGGCCAGTGCGGACCGATCTCGTCCGCAACGTCCTCAAGCCACATCCAGCAGCTTCCGTCCCGGTGCTCGACGACGTCGAAACAGCGTGGCGCCGCCAGACCGCCCGGCAGGTTATCCAGCCAGCCCGACCGGTAGGCATCCGCTTCACGCTTATAGTAGTTCCAGGCCGAGATGCGGGTGTTGTCCCCTTCCGGGTGTGCCGTTTTCAGAATAAGCGACCAGGAAAGCTCCTGTTCCCGATCGCACCCCTGCCCCTTGAACCGGTAGACTGCGTTCCCCGTACCGGCTCCACCGTGCAGTTGTTCGTAGTCCCAGTCGAGCACTTCGACCGTCTCACTGTTCAACGCACCCCGCACGAGCGGCGTCAGCATAGAGGGATCAATCGCAGCCACTTTTGCTGTCTGTGTTTCGAGTTCCTCCTGCATCTCCTCTCCTCCCTTTTGCTGTTCTCTCTCGCCGTCGCTTTCGCCTAGCCCAGGATGTCCATCAATTCGCGTGCTTCGTCCAGCCTGCCGAACAAGGGACGTCTCAGCCGAGCAACAGAGTCAAAAGCCTGTCTAACTGGGAAACCCAGTCGCTGCACCGCTGCAGCGTGCTGGCTCTCGTCGAGTATAAATGTCAGCCACGTCCCAACCTCGGGGAATAGGTAGCGCACGGTTGCAGCCGTGTAGCCCAACCGCACCTGCTGTGGATCCCCCTGCCACCCTGCCTCGCGCAGCCCTTCCAGGTAGCTCTCGAACACGGTCTCCTCGAGCGCCTGCAATTTATCCATCTCAACGCCACCGAGGGCAATGCTCATCCAAACGAGGGGGTTAAGGTCCGCTCCGATGGGGCCTCGCCCCACGAAGGCCCAGTCGATGATCACCGTCTGATCGTCGCCATCCTCCGTCTTGCGCGCAAACAGGTTGCGGCGGAATATATCGAAATGGCAGATCGTCTGGGGCAGGCGATCGAGGGCATCGAAATAGAGCTCTCGCTCTGCCCAGAGGTGGAAGAACCGATCGCTGTCTTCCTCCGGAAGCCAGCGGCGACCCCAGAGGCTCGCCTGGGCGTTACGCAGTGGCCCCATCGCGGGAGCGGATTGCTCGACATAGTGCCGCAACCAGTTAGAACTGAGCCATGACCAACCTGGCAACGGCCGGTCTAGCAGATACGCACCATTGAAATGGCCCAGGTGGCGGGCGACGACGCCATACTGTTCCAGGGGCCACTGCTGGCCGATTTGCTCCAAGACCTCCTCAAGCCACATCCAGCAACCACCATCCGGCTGGTCGAAGACGCCGCAACAACGCGGCGCCGCCAGACCGCCTGGCAGGTCGGCCAACCAGCCCGACTGGTAGGCGTCAGCCTCACGCTTGAAATAGTCCCAGGCAGAGTCGTCGGGGCTACCAACTCCTGACCGGAGTATCTTGAGAACCAGCGACCAGGGTATTGTCCGGCCGTGATCGCGCCCCTGACCCGACAGACGATGGACGGCAGTACCCGCAGCAATCCCGCCATGAAGCTGTTCGAGATCCCAATTGACCACCTCAATGGTCTCGCTGTGCAGAGCGCTGCGCACCAGTGGTGTCAGCGTTGCCTGATCGATGGCAGCCACTAGTTCTGTCTGTTCTTCGAGCCTTCCATCCATCTTTTCACCTCCCCGGGGTCGCCCCGAATACAAGGCTGAAGTCTGGTTGAGCACTCAACGGCGCATCATTTCAATCCGGAAATCCCAGATGTGTCCAACCCAGTTCAAAGTACGAGGGAGATTGGCGACCCGGTGCTGAAGAGGTAGTCGAACGCTGTCTAGGCGATCCAAGTAGACGGCAATGACATTCTCTGCCATCGTGGCCACTCCTTGACCGCCGTAGTCCACGTCTTTCGTAGCCCATATGCTACACGCGGCTCAGCATGGAGTGCATCTCTCGAGATCTGCCAGCCGCGTGGGGCGTTTCAAGGTTTTCGCGCACTGAACACCGCATGTCCGGCCAGCATCCAGTGGACATCCACATCGACAAAGTTCGCGCTCTCCAACCACTTGAGCTGGTCATAAAGCGGCGAGGGCTTGTCAATATCCTCCGGATCCAGATACCAGAAGGTGTTCCAATCCTCTCTCTGAAAGAACTCAAAGGCTGCCGTGTGCCCATCCAGCTCGATGGCCCGCTCGCGCACGACCCGGTCCCAGGTCTCAGCCGCCAGGCGGGTGCCCTGTGGGTGGACGTGCTCGACAATGTCGGCAATGACCAGCACGCCATTATCCGCTAGCATTTGGTGCAGGTCACAGAAGAGTTGCTGTTTCTGCGGTCCGGTGAGATGATGGATGGCCATTGACGATACCACCGCCTCAACGGCAACCCCAGGCGTTCGCCAGGCACCGGCAGCGAGGTCGAAGGCGCTGCAGCGGAACCGGTTCCCAAAACGCGCCAGGCGTTCTCCGGCTCGCTGCAGCATCTCAGCCGAACCATCCAGCCCGTAGACGGTAACCGTTGGCAGGGCAACGAGCAGCCTTTCGGCCAAGAGCCCTTCTCCACAGCACAACTCGAGGACGGTTGCCGGGCCAGAAAGATGGGACAAGAGGGTGACGATAATCTGCAGCTGGTGGTCGCGCTCGGGCACAAAATAGCGACCATAGTCGATGAAGACACGGGAGGTCTCCTCGCTCCAACCGGAATGGTTAGTGGTTTCTTCTGTACTCATGGGCCAGACACCCTAGCGGACCGATCAAGTGAGGGCCAACTCCACGCCGAGGCCCATGTCGCGGGCACGGCGGTAGACCTCCGGCAGGATGGCCGCGTACTCGCCCCAAATTCCTAGCGCGATGTAGACAATGCGCTCGTCCCCGGATTCGCGCCCCGGCTTGGACCCCGAGACGATATCGGGCCACTCGGCGTAGAGATCGTCCCGGCCGAACCGCCCTTCCCGGTCCAGCATGTCCAGCTCGGGGATGCGGGAGCGCACGTAGCCCCAGTTGTCGACGACCAGCTTGTCGGCGCCGGTGATCACGTCCAGCGCTACCTCCTGGTAGGATCCTAGGCGGGCGACGAACGAGCCCGGCCGCAGCCAGTCCAGCTCGACCAGCGCCTGGTCGCCCGTCGTCACGGTGACGATCACCTCCGAACGACGTACGGCCTGCTCGCGATCGGCGAGAGCGACGGCCTCGACGGGCAAGTCCAGC
>JASFOV010000576.1:0-3345 GCA_050116355.1 Anaerolineae bacterium | reverse complement strand
CCAAGCCTGGATTCGCTCACCGGCTACCCGGCACGGTGGGCACTACTGTTGCTGTCCGCTAGCAAGATTGTACTGTGACGCGCCGTGGATGTCAACTCTTTGGATTCTAACAAAACTCTAACAATCCTCTCATATTATCCTAAAGTTGCCCTGATAGCCTGGGGATAGGCAAACACGGTCCACAAGCCTATTTGTATTTGCACGAGGCTTCGAAATGCGGTATCCTTATGCTAGCCTTAGCACTCAGCTTTAGCGAGTGCTAAGGTACTTGGTTTGTCCTTGGGCAACCAAGCAGGTAGGGAGGAACAGAATGTCAGCATACAGCCCATTAAGTCCGAGAGACAGCAAAATGCTGGAGCATGGCTACGCCCGTTAAGGATGTCGTAAGGTACTCTTTATCCCCCAATAAGGACCAGAGTTGCCCGCTTGTGGTATGCTTCGTTTGACCTGCGGGCAGCCGTCCTGGTCTGGCACCCAAAAACACAGGCTACCAATCATAGAAGTCTGGTGAACAATCGCGAGGAGTGAAGACACGATGATTGACGTCCAAGATCTAGTCAAGAACTATGGCCCCGTCGAGGCCCTACGTGGGGTGTCCTTTCATGTGGACGCCGGGGAGATCATTGGTCTCCTGGGGCCCAACGGCGCGGGCAAGACGACGATGATGAAAATCCTAACCGGCTATCTGCAGCCGACCCGGGGGTCGGTGACCGTCGATGGGCTGGATGTACTGACCGAGGCCCGTCAGGTCCAGCAGCGGATCGGCTATCTGCCGGAGAATGCCCCTCTCTATCCCGAGTTGTCGGTGCAGGCCTATCTACAGATGATCGCCCAATTGCGACAGATTCCCGAAGAGGAGCAGCCGGCCCGCCTGTCCGAGGCGATCCGTGCCACGGGCCTGGATCAGCACCTGACGCGGCCCATCGGCCAACTCAGCAAGGGCTTCCGTCAGCGCGTGGGCTTGGCCCAGGCGATCATGCACCGGCCCAAGCTGTTGATCCTCGACGAACCAACCATCGGCTTGGATCCAACGCAGATCGTGGAGGTGCGGCGGCTCATCGAGCGGCTGGCTCAGGATACAACCATCCTTCTTTCAACCCACATCCTGTCCGAGGTAGAGGCGATCTGTGACCGAGTCATCATTCTCATCAACGGCGAAGTACGGGCCGACTCGCGCCTGTCTGAACTGGAGGCGCCTTCGGGCGTGGTCTTGGTGCTGGGCGCCGATGCGCCCGACGTAGCGGCTGAGCTGCGAGCCCTAAGCGGGGTTCAGGCCGTCAAGTCGGTGCGGACGGCCGATGGTACCGCCTATCGCGTGCGTACCGCTGAGGAACGGGACCTGCGACCGATCATCTACGATCTAGCTCGCGAGCAGGCCTGGCCGCTGCAGGAACTGCGCCGCGACGTGCGGACCTTGGAGGCGGTCTTTAACGAGATGGCCACCACGACATCCCACGACGACCGGCAGCTCTCCGGTGCTGCAAAGGAGGTCGAGGCATGAAGCGCATAGGTGTCATCGCCCGCAAAGAATTGAGTGCCTATTTTGGCTCACCCGTGGCCCTGATCTTTTTGGGTCTGTTTTTGATCTTTACACTCGTCGCCTTCTTTTGGGTCGGGGGCTTTTTCACGCGCAACATCGCTGATGTCCGGCCCCTGTTCCAGTCCATGCCCATCCTGCTGCTGTTCTTGGTGGCGGCCTTGACCATGCGGCAATGGAGCGAAGAACAGCGAGCCGGCACCCTGGAGGTGCTGCTCACCCTGCCGGTGCGCCGCATCGAACTGGTGATCGGCAAGTTCCTGGCCGTCATGGCCCTGGTCGCCCTGGCCCTGGCGCTCACCCTCTTTCTGCCCATTACGGTTGCCCTGCTGGGCAATCTCGATTGGGGCCCGGTCGTGGGCGGTTACCTGGCCGCGTTGCTGTTGGCCGCCGCCTATGCGGCCATCGGCCTCTTTGTCTCCTCCCTGACCGACAACCAGATCGTGTCCTTGATCGTGACCGTCGTCGTGGGCGGACTCTTCTATGTGGTTGGCACGACCCTGGTGACGGGCTTGGTGGGCGACACACCCGGCCAGATCCTACAAGCATTGGGTACGGGCAGCCGCTTCGAAAGCATCGAACGGGGCGTCGTCGACCTCCGCGACCTGGTGTACTACCTGTCTCTGACGGTACTGTTTCTGGCCCTCAACGTCATCTCGCTGGATGCCAAGCGCTGGAGCCGCGGTCCTCACACGGCCGGGTACCGGCGCCAGGTGTGGCTGACGATCGCCCTGGTCACCGTCAATCTACTGATCCTCAACCTGTGGCTGGCGCCCTTGAGCACGTTGCGCGCCGACCTGACCGCTGACAACAAGTACAGCCTGACGCCGGTTACCAGGGACCTGGTCAGCAATCTGCAGGAACCCCTGCTGATCCGGGCCTACATCAGTAAGCGCACCCATCCGCTCTTGGCTCCGCTGGTGCCCGAGATACGTGACATGCTGCGCGAGTACGAGATCGCATCGGGCGGGCGGATCGAGGCCGAAGTGGTCGATCCCCGCGATGACCAGGAACTGGAGGTGGAGGCCAACCAGGTCTATGCCATTCAGCCTACCCCTTTCCGGATCTCGGATGTGTACGAGACCTCGGTCATCAACTCCTACTTTGATATCCTGGTCCGTTACGGTGACCAGCACGTCGTGCTGGGCTTTGGCGACTTGATCGAGGTCGAGACCGGTGCCGGTGGCGAGCCGGACGTCCGGCTGCGCAACTTGGAGTACGATCTCACCCGGGCCATCAAAAAGACTGTCTTTGGCTTTCAAAGCCTGGATTCGGTCTTTGCCAGCATCGAGGAGCCCGTCACACTCACCGCGTTCATCACCGCCAATAGCCTGCCAGCCGGTATGGAGGGAGTGCCGCAGCTGGTGGAAGCGGTGGCCGGCGACCTGGAGGAGCAATCGGACGGCAAGTTCGTGTACCAGGTCATCGACCCCGATGCCCAGGATAGCCCGGTCGACCGCCAAACGCTGGTCCAGCAGATGGGCCTCTATCCCATCGCCTCGTCTCTATTCTCCAACGAGTCCTACTACCTTCACCTCCTGCTCCAGATCGGCGATGAGGGTCAGTTGCTCTATCCTTCCGGGGACATGACCGAGACCGAGCTGCGTACCGAGCTCGAATCGGCCCTCAAGCGAGCGGCGCCCGGGTTTCTCAAGACAGTGGGCCTGTGGCTACCCAATCTGCAGCCCCAACAGGGCATGTTCGGCAACGTGGTCCAGCCATTGCAGAGCTGGAACCTGCTCCAGGAGCAGCTGCGCCAGGACTATACAGTCCGGCAGGTCGATCTATCCACCGGCCGGGCTCCGGGC
>JASFOV010000575.1:0-3346 GCA_050116355.1 Anaerolineae bacterium | reverse complement strand
AGCTCGGGGATGCGGGAGCGCACGTAGCCCCAGTTGTCGACGACCAGCTTGTCGGCGCCGGTGATCACGTCCAGCGCTACCTCCTGGTAGGATCCTAGGCGGGCGACGAACGAACCCGGCCGCAGCCAGTCCAGCTCGACCAGCGCCTGGTCGCCCGTCGTCACGGTGACGATCACCTCCGAACGACGTACGGCCTGCTCGCGATCGGCGAGAGCGACGGCCTCGACGGGCAAGTCCAGCTCAGGACCCAACTCGGCAGCATAGGCTGCGGCCACTTCAGGGAACAGGTCCACTACGAAGGCTTGGCGGAGGGCGAACCGGCGGCTCAGCGCGCGCAGATGCATACGCCCCAGCGTGCCGGCGCCAAAGATGGTCACGCGATCCACATGAGGAGTGGCCAGCCACGAGGCGGTCACCGCAGTGGACGCCCCCGTCTTGGCGGCGGTGATCCAACCGGCCTCCATCAGGCAAACCGGCAAGCCGGTTTCGGCATCGAACAACAACACCATCGACGAGGTCGTCCCCCGGCCGAATCGCACGGGATTGTTGGGAAAATAACTGAAGGTCTTGACAAAAGCCAGCGCTTCGCCAGCCATGTAGCCGGAGAAGGGTTTGATAAAGCCCCCCTCACCGACGGGCATGTAGAACTTGTCGCCGGCCACCCGACCGGCGGCATCGGCTTGGATTCCCACTTCGGCGAGGTCGAGCACCTCACTCATGCTAAGCGTCTGCTGGGCATCGGCTTCGGTCAGATACAGAATCGATCGAGGTACTGGCATGGCCTGCTCCTATCTGCTCCGGTGGAGTGGTGCTCGCTCGGCCCCCGCTGGCGACCAGACCAGCAAGGCCAGCAATTCCAATTACGATGATATCATTGTAACCCAGTTGCGGAAAAAGTCAATCTTGGTGTAGAAAGGATGGGAGAACAGGAGATAAATGCAAAACAGGCTCCCATTTCAATGAGAGCCTGCTTTATACCTCTTTCTCCTCACTTCAGGTGGCGAGGGGCGGATTTGAACCGCCAACCAAGGGCTTATGAGTCCCCTGCTCTGCCATTGAGCTACCTCGCCGGGGGCTGACATTCAACGGCAGATAGCGCGCACCGTGTGCTCAACACTATCTGCCATCTCGCTCAGCCTTGCAGGTAGCGGGGGGAGGATTCGAACCTCCGACCTTTGGGTTATGAGCCCAACGAGCTGCCACTGCTCCACCCCGCAACGTGGTTGAGATTATACTCGATTTCGCACGGTGCGTCAACTTTGGGGTCGAGCGTGGCGGCTCACGCCAGGAGGGTCACAGTGGCCGCCGTAACAAACACCCAGGCGGAAAAGGCGAGCACGATGGCCATACCCCCGCCCAGGGCAAAGCTCAGCCACATCCGGCGTTCCATCGTACGGTCCACCGCCGGCAGCGCCTCGGTCAGCAGCGGGGATTCCCGTGCCTCCAGCCCCAGGGGCGCCGGCGGTGGACCGAGCTCAATTGTGGGATCTTCTTCGACCTGGGCCAACTTGCGCAGGTGCAGATCGGACTGGATGCGCAGGCCCACGTCAAGGCTGGTGCGCATGGCCGCCTTGAACGCGCTGGAGGCCAGGGAACGACGCCCCTTGGCCCAGTAGGCCAAGCCCAGGTTGTAATAGGCCAGATCAAAGGTCTCATCGTGGGCCAGGGCCTGCCGGTAACGGGCGATGGCCTCGTCCCATTGCTCCTCTCGCTGGTAGTCGAGGGCGATGTCAAAATGGATCTGAGCCGGGCTGGGGGTCGACGGATCGGCCCCGGACAGCTGGGCGGCTGGCCTCCCGGCCGGCGTTGGCTGGCGCGGACCACGTAGCGCCATGTTGGTCGCTTGGATCAGACTGACCACCGCTTGGAAGCCATCCAGGGTAGGGATCGGCAGCAGATTGAAGGCACCCAGCACAAAGTTGACAGAGACCATGTAGGAGCTCAAGGCCACGACCACCCCATGCAGATCGGGCGCCGGGTTCTGTACCAAGAAAAAGTCGAGGATAGCCTGGGGACTAGCGCCGCTGGCCAACATCGCCACCGAACCGGTCACAAACAGAGCGCCCAATGCCAGACCGGCGAGCAGGAGGTTGGCCGTGGACCCGGCAAGAATCACGAGAAAAGCGCCAAAGGCCTTGTTGCGCATGCGGAAGCGGCTGGCGTCCATCTTCACCGGCTTGGCCCAGCCGACCCCGAGCAGAAGGTAGACAAACATGCCCGACCAGCTGATGTGAGGCCAGGGATTGAAGGTCAGGCGGTTGCGCTCGGCCTGGCTGGTATCGCCCAACAAGTAGGCCACGACCGCATGCCCTACCTCATGGACCGTGAACGCGACCAACAGAGCGGGGATCAGGAGCACCGTAGCCCAGGTCGGCGGCCAGTGAATCATTCCAGACATCGATCAATCCTCGGCTGACCCGGGATGGACAAACCAGAAGCGCCGGGCGGCATGGGCCACCAGCTCGCCCTCGGAAAAGACCCCGATGTGCAACACATGTGCGCCTGGCTGCGCATCCTCGCGCAGATGGAGGATCTTGTCCAGCATCCACTCCCGGTTGTGAACCAGCAAAATGCTGGTAAGCTCGTCATCATCCGGGCCCAAGATCACCATCTCGACGCTGACCTCTTCCAAACAGGGCGTGAGGTCGACGGCGACGTCAACCCGCCGCTTATCAAGAGGATTGACGCCAACGCTTTCGATCTGAACGTGGTCCGGCGGCACAGGCGATCGCTCGGCGAAGAACATGTTCTGTGACAAAGTACACTCCTACTCTAGCAAGTCGATCTCTTCCAACTGCAGACTATCGCCCAACAGTTGGCCACCGGCGGCATAGAAAAACAATCGACTGCCCGTTGTCTCTTCGTACAGGCCGGTCAGCAAGGCATAGCGGCCGAGGGCCAGATCTGGGGACAGATCGAGGCTGGCGCCCAGCGCATCTTCGACCGCAGGTGGTTTGAGGCTTGTGGTGCGTCTCACGGCGCGGACGGTGGCCAGCGGATAGGTCGTGCCGAGCCGGACCGGACCCCGCCGGGGCGACAGCCAGTGCCCGTCGGACTGGCGGCGGCCGAGCCTTATGTTGTACACCCCCGGCCCCAAATCGGCGGGCAGCACGAAGGCACGAGGATCGCGGACCACCTGTCCGGCCGAAAGCCGGGCAAAGGGTGCTCGCCCGCCTGCGGGCGATGCCTGCGACTCGGCCAGAACCTGCCCACCATCGTCTGTCAGTTGCAGCACAGCGAGCCCGGCAGGCGGCGCGTCCTGCAGCGCCTGCCAGAAGAGCTCCAAGCGCAGCGAACCACCTGGTGGCGCCTCCAACGAGCCGCCACCAAAGCCCAGCAATTGTAC
>JASFOV010000574.1:0-3350 GCA_050116355.1 Anaerolineae bacterium | reverse complement strand
GTTGGCCGATGGGATCTCTGGCTGGAGGGTCGGCCTCGACCGGCAGTATGCCCTGCAGGGCATCAGCGATGAGGTGCGCGACGCCTTTGAGCAATCACTTGAGACCCTGATCAGCTTGGGCGCTGAAGTGGTAGATGTGCAAGTGCCCGGTTTGGCGGACGGAATCTCGGCGGGCCTTGTCATCTGGAATGCCGAAGCTACAGCAGTACACGAAGAGTGGTTGCAGACCCGGCTCGAAGACTATGGTCCACGGGTCGGAGCCCGGCTGGGCAACGGTTTTTCGGTGACTGGCATAGAGTACGCTCGGGCGCAACGTGCGCGCCGCCAACTGGAGCGGAACCTGCAACTTCTGTTTGAGGATGTGGACCTGCTGGCCACCCCCATGTGCGCCATTGGCGCTCCACTCCAGGGCGCGGGCCAAGTGGTGGTAGGGGGCCAGGAGTTCGATGTGCTGCCCGCACTCACCCGCTACAGCCGGGTGTTCAACCTGACCGGATTGCCTGCCATATCAGTCCCGTGCGGCTTCACTGCAGAGGGATTGCCTATCGGGCTGCAACTGGTGGGCCCGTCCTTTGGAGAAAGCGCGGTGCTCAGGGCAGCTTACGCTTTCGAGCAGGCCGTTGAATCGCCTGAGTACCAGCCGCCTCTGCCCTGAGGGGCTGCCCGCCGTGGGCTACGGCGATAGACGATTTCTTGCCAGCCACGGGTGGTTGACTGACGGGTACCGTTGGAGGCGCGCTGGAGGCGCGCGGGATTCCGGTCAGAGAGTGATATCTGAAGGCAGATGTCATCTGCGAAAGCGGGACTGAGAACAAGGTGATGGTCAGACGAATCAACGTGACCTACCAAATCCGGGCCGCGGCGGACAAGCGATCCGTTTTTGAGCGGGTCCTGGGCTTTCATGCTCAGGCCTGTCCACTGGCACGCCGCACCTGTGGCTGTGTGGCGTACGACTTTTCTGGAGTTCGAAGAGATTTGGGCTAGATTACGAGGAGGTGCCAGCGTGAAATCAGTCGTGGTGAACAAAGTGGGAGGACCTGAGGTTCTGGAGTACGGTACGCACCCTCTGCCGGAGCTCGGGACAGGGCAGGCGAGGACTAAGATCGAAGCCGTGGGCATAAATTTCATCGACGTCTATCACCGCTCCGGTTTGTACAAGCTCGAACTGCCCCAGGTACTAGGTATGGAAGCCGCCGGTGTTGTTGACGCCATCTCAGACGGGGTGGAGGATCTGCAGGTGGGCGACCGAGTGGCTTACGCTATGCAGCTCGGCGCCTATGCCGAGTATGCCAGCGTGCCAGCGGACAAGCTGGTACGGGTACCCGACGAAGTGGACCTGCGCCAGGCGGCGGCCGTAATGTTACAGGGCATGACGGTCCCCTATCTCAGCCACAGCACCTATCCCATCCAGCCCGGTGACACAGTCCTGGTCCACGCGGCTGCTGGTGGGGTGGGCCAGTAGTCAGCCTGGATCACCGAAACGGCACTCGCGCCCTTGGTGGCAGAGTATGGGAGCGCGCCGGTCTCATTCCTGGCAAAAATAGATGACCAGTTCTTGGTCGTCGTGCGCGGTGACCCAGTGGGCAATGCCCAGGCTGGATGCCTTGTCTACCAGCGGTGCGGGCATAAATGGTGCGATGAGCTTGTAGATATCGCCCCGGTCCAAAGCATTCAGGTCGGCTATGACCTGGTTGACCGGCTGTTCGCCCGCCGCCAGCATGCCCTTGGCATCCAGCTCGGTCACGATCCGCCCCTCGGAAAACCAATCGGGCTGTTCGGTAACATAGGTTGCTGTCTCGGCACCGCGCAGGAGCTCTTGCCCCGCCTCCTTCCGAAGATGGTTGATGAGATCTTGAACGCTCACACCGCCAACGGCAGCGGCCTGCTGCAAGGTCGTGATCCGGGCCACGGTCTTGCGCAGAACCGGATTTTTCAGCTTCTCAAAGGCGGGCACATAGTCTATCAGGACTTGCTCCAACTGCGGGTAGGCGCTGATCAGCTCAGCGACTTTTGTCTTGGGCGCGATGATGGTTTCGGACATGGTTCATCTCCGCTAGGCATAGGATAAGATGCGCTGTTCGCCTTCCAGCGCCCGATAGCCCGTCAGATCCTGAGAGACTTCGAGGGTTCCTAAATACTCGCCCTCGTCGCTGTGGAGGGCAAAGTACTCGATGTGGATCATTCTGCCGCCCATGTTGATCCAGAACGGCGCCCGGGTCTGCCGACCACTCCTGAAATCCTCCAGGATCTTGTCGACAATGTGGGCGCTGGCAGGCGGGTGGCAGTGGCGCACATCGCGGTTGAGGATGGCGCGGTTCCGCTGAAAGATCCGCTCGCTGCTCTGGGAAAAGTACTTGACCTTGTCATCGCTGCCCACAAAGGTGATATCGACCGGCAGAGTGTTCAGAATGGCTAGCAATTCCTGTGCCGAGAAGCCTCCGGTGGACAATTGGATCCTGCCGCCCTGCTGCTGGATAGCATCTGGACCGGCGGTTTGGATCCCCGGTGGGCTCCACTCGGTGGACGGATCGTATAGGCAATAGCCGATCTCCAGCGACTGTTGCTGAACCTCGTACCAGTCGGCATCGGACAGGGCATCCATGAGCATAGGGAAAAGGATCTCCTCTTCCTTGACAATCATATCGGCAATGCCCTGAACTGCCGGCTGCAAGACGATCTCGGTCGAGGCCAGTAACTCTTCTTTGGTGATACCCGCTGTCTTCAGGACCTCGAGGCTGCCTTTCAGTAGATCCCTGATTTCGTCGTGTTTGCCCCACATCACCTTGGGCGGGCCGGTAACGCCGGTCCGTTCCAGGTAGGGGAACAGAAGGTATTCCTTGCGCAGATAGTGCTTGTCAACGTCCATGAGCTGGTTGAACAGGGCGATCAGATCAAGGATGGCCGTCTGCAACTCGGCGTCATCGATCTCGACCAGATCGGCAAGCCGGGCGTTAGCCTGGGCCAGCACAGTGGTCAATGCCTTGTTCTCTTGAAGGAGGACGTCCATGGGATGGCCGTCCGGGATCGATTTTGAAGTGCTCAGATCAACGTTGCCCTGGAGGACAGCAGAATGGACATCGCAGAGCTTGAGTACCTCTTCCTGGGGTAACCCTTCCTCCAAGAGTTCCTGCTCGACCTCTACTACCTCGCCGTAGGGAATGGTGCCCAGTGTTTGGACAAGTTCCGCTTGGACACTGTCCTGCGACTCGCCGGCGTGCAGCTGGAGAATGAGTTCTTTCAGCTTCGCTTTTCTAAATTTCGAGTTGTCTATCTTCTTGCTCACAGGTTGTTCCTCCTGGGTATGTGAATGTCAGTCACGGGTCCATTGTACACGTTACACTGGGAAACGT
>JASFOV010000573.1:0-3350 GCA_050116355.1 Anaerolineae bacterium | reverse complement strand
TGACCGCGTAGGCATGAGCTCGCTGTCGGTCAACGCGCTCAAGGTGATGCGCTTTCTGCAGACCCGGGACTGGGATACGTGCCGCTTGTTGCAGCTGAGCCCCGCTAGCCATGCCGAGGTCGAGGAGGCGCTGGGCCGGTATATCACCTACCACCTGGAGCGCAGGCTCAAATCTGTCGATTTCATCCACCGGCTACGGCGACAAATGGGAGTGAGCTGAGTATGCACATCCGCGAGTACCAAGCATGGCTAGAGGCCTATGACCAGGCCAGAGGCTGGGACAGGATCGCGCCATCTCATTCGTTTCTGCATCTGATCGAGGAAATTGGCGAGATTGCGCGCGAGGTCGCCTATGTGGAGGGCTATCGCGACGCGACTGGCGCCGCCGATGTCCAGGATCGGTTGGCGGGCGAGCTGGCCGACGCGGCCACTTTTCTGTTCAAACTGGCCTATCAATGTGGGGTGGATCTGGAGGATGCACTCCAAGCCAACATGACCAAGGCCGAGAATCGGTTCAGCGTGGCGTTTGGCCGTTCTGATACCGAGCGGTATCTGGCCCGCCAGGCGGAGAAACTGGCCATTCTTCAACATAAAGACTCCTGATGGCTCAATGGGCACCGGAGTAGAAAGATTGCCGAGGAAACAGGGGAGGGACCATGAGCAAGCCGCTGACTTTTCAAGAAGTCGTAATGCGCCTGGATCGATACTGGGCCGACCATGGCTGCCTGATTTGGCAGCCCTATAGCGAGAAACTTGGAGCCGGAACCGCAAATCCGGCGACAACGCTACGCGTGCTGGGTCCCGAACCATGGAATGTGGGCTATGTCGAGCCATCCTACCGGCCGGATGATGGGCGCTACGCGGAGAACCCCAACCGCATGCAGATGCACACCCAGTACCAGGTTATTTTGAAGCCCGATCCTGGCAATCCGCAGGAGCTCTATTTGGGCAGCCTTGAAGCCGTCGGGATCAATATGCGTGAGCACGATGTCCGTTTTGTCGAGGACAACTGGGAGAGTCCGGCCTTGGGCGCCTGGGGTCTGGGCTGGGAAGTGTGGCTGGATGGGCAGGAGATCAGCCAGTACACCTACTTCCAGCAGGCGGGGGGATTGAACCTGGACCCGGTCGCTGTTGAGTTGACCTATGGGCTGGAGCGCATTGTCATGTATCTGCAGAAACTCCGAGCGGTGTGGGACATCGACTGGGATGGTGTTCACACCTACGGCGACATCTACCAGCGCCCCGAGGTTGAGCATTGCATTTACAACTTTGAGTTGGCCGACGTGGAACTCGTGAGCCAGCTCTACAATATCTATGAGACTGAAGCTCGGGTGTGCATGGAGAACGGGCTGGTTATTCCCGCCTACGATTATGTGCTCCGCTGTTCCCATGCCTTCAATGTGCTTGACTCTCGCGGGGCGGTAGGGGTCACTGAGCGGGCATCCTACTTCCGGCGGATGCGAGATCTGAGCCGTCAGATCGCTCACATCTACGTCGAGCAACGGGAGGCCATGGGCTATCCTTTCCTAGCGCGGACTGAGCAGGCTGCCCCGCAGCCGCCGGCAGAGATTGCCCCGGAAACAGAGCCCGCTGAGGTCTCAGGCCCCAGCGCTTTTCTCCTGGAGATCGGCACCGAGGAACTGCCGGTGGGCGATCTGGCCCGGGCCCTGTCGCAACTGGAGTTGGCGGTTCCAGAACTCCTGGACGAAGCGCGGCTGACCTTTGAATCAGTGGCAGTGGTGGGCACGCCGCGTCGCCAGTCGGTGCTGGTTCGAGGTCTGGCTGCCCGACAGCCGGATCTCGTTACCGAGGTGCAAGGACCGCCGGCGAAGGTTGCCTTTGACGACGGTGGCGCTCCCACGCGGGCCGCTGAGGGCTTTGCCCGCAAGCAGGGGGTGGAGGTCGAGGATCTGCGTGTGGTCTCTGAAGGCGACCGGTCGTACGTCGTGGCGACCAAGACTGAGGCTGGTCAGCCCGCGGCAGAGGTTTTGTCCCAAGCGTTGCCCCGCACGCTTGCTGACCTACGCTTCCCCAAGACGATGCGCTGGAACAAAACCAATCTCTCGTTCCCACGCCCGTTGCGCTGGCTGGTAGCCCTGCTAGGAGAGGCGGTGGTCTCCTTTGCGTTTGCCGGGGTCACCAGCGACCGGACCACGCGTGGTCTGCGGCCCTTGGGCTCGCCCTCGATTGAACTGGCGTCTGCGGATGAGTATTTGGCAATCATGGCGGAGAACCATATTGTTGTCGATGTAGCCAAGCGCCGCAGCCAGGTCCGCTCGCAGGCTGAGACACTGGCTGCTTCGGTGGACGGCCGGATTCCCGACGATCCAGACCTGCTGGATGAAGTAACGAATCTAGTCGAGCGTCCTACTGCCCTTCTGGGTGAGTTTGAGCCTGAATACCTCGTCTTGCCCCAAGATGTGCTGATCACCGTTATGAAGAAACACCAACGCTACTTTCCCGTGGTGGAGCCGGATGGCGGCAAGCTTATGCCTTACTTTGTCGCCGTGCGCAATGGGGACGATCTGCACTTGGATGTGGTCCGGGAAGGGAACGAGGATGTCATCCGCGCCCGTTTCGCCGACGCCAAGTTCTTTTACGAGAACGACACACGCAATCCGCTGGAGAGCTTCTTGCCGCGCCTCGATACCCTTACCTTCCAGGAAGAGCTGGGCTCCATGCTGGACAAGACCAAGCGTCTAGAAGCGTTGGTGCCCAGTGTGGGCCAGGCGCTGGAGCTGGAAGAGGAGGAACAGGCCGCCGCTGTTCGAGCGGCGCACCTGTGCAAGGCCGACCTCGCAACCCAACTGGTGGTCGAGCTTACCAGCTTGCAGGGCCTCATGGGGCGCGAGTACGCGCGGTTGTCCGGCGAGAGCCAGGCGGTGGCTGATGCCATCTTTGAGCACCATCTGCCGCGCTCGGCCGACGACGCACTCCCAGACTCGATGCCGGGATTGGCCCTGGGTCTGGCCGATCGACTGGATAGCCTGGTCGGGCTCTTTGCGGTCGGCCTAGCGCCTACCGGTTCGGCGGATCCGTACCATCTGCGCCGAGCGGCCTTGGGCGTGGTACAGAATCTCATCGACTGCCAACGGGAGCTTATGCTCCGTCCTTTGCTGGCTGAGGCGGCGGCTCTGTTGCCTGTTCCTGCGACAGAGCAGGTGCTGGCGGATGTCTCCCGCTTCATCACGGAGCGCTTGCGTGGCTGGCTGCGCGATCAGGGGTTTGACCATGATGTCGTGGACGCCGTTCTTGCCGAGCGTGGCGACGATCCCTACAGCGCCTACCGGGCCGTGGTACAACTGACCACCTGGGTTGAGCGTGAGGACTGGATGGATCTGCTGAATGCG
>JASFOV010000572.1:0-3351 GCA_050116355.1 Anaerolineae bacterium | reverse complement strand
ATGCCGGCGATCTCGGCTGCCTGCAGCGAACTACGGGCCAGTGCCTCGCTGGCACTGGCCAGCATTGTCAAGCCCTCGATTCGCTTCCGGCTCTCCTCGAAGAGATGGGCGTTTTCGATAGCCGTGGCCAACTGGGCCGTCAAGGTTTGCAGGATCGAGATGTCTTCCTTCGAGAAAGCTGTGGGTTGGGCCGATTGGATCGTGAGCGCCCCGATGACCCTTCCTCGTGACGATAGCGGTAGCGCCATCTCCGAGCGGGTCCGGGGCAGCCATGGATTTGCAAAGTGGATCGCATCCTTGCCCACATCAAAGGCGATGCGCGCTTGGTTGTGAGCCACACTCCAGCCGATCATCGAATTGCCGCCGATCCGGAGCTGGTGCCCCTCCTCCAACATCTTCTGCCCAGCCTCGCCGGTGCCCGCCCGGAGAACCGTCCATTCCTCCTGTTCGTCCACCAAAAAAACGCCCACATAGTAGTAGCCAAACTCCTCTCGGACAAGCTCGACGATCCGCGGCAGTAGTTCCTCAACGCTAAGGATGGAGGTGGCTACCTGCGAAAGCCGGGCGGTTGCCTGGAAGCGGGCCGCAAGTTCTCCTTGCTCCCGCGGCTCGTCTGAGAGGTCGACCTGCTTGGCTGGGGCTTCGGATGAGGCTGCCTCCTCTGGTAGGTCTGCGAACAGGCCTTCCAGCAGTCGCTTCAGTTCGTGATCAGACATGGTTCGTCTCACTTGACCGGCTCTGCTTGCGCAGCAGGGAGTCGATCTCTGGGTCTTGCAGCTCGCGGGCCAGCGCTCGATATTGCTCGGCGCTACGGGTCTTGGACGCATACCTGGTGATGGGCTGGCCGTAGGTCGTGCATTCTCGCAGCTTGGTATCGATCTGAATGATGGTCTTGAACAGGATCTTGGCTAACCGGTCCTGGATCTGGTCGAGGAGGAGGCGGCTGATCTTGTTGCGTTGATCGTACATGGTGACCAGGACCCGGTAGATGAGGTCTGGATTGACCTGTTCGCGCATCTGCAGGGTCAGGCGCAGCATCTTGTGTAGGGACTGGACGGCATAGGGCTCGCACTGGACGGGCAAGATCAGCAGTTGGGCTGCCGTGAGGGCGTTGAGCGTCAGCGGCGACAGAGTTGGCGGGCAATCCAGGAACACATAGTCATACATCTCTGAGTCGATCCGCTGCAGCGCCTGTCTTAGCCGGAATTGGTAGTTGGGCAGTTTGTAGAATACCTTGTCGACCAGGGCCAATTCATAGTTGGCCGGGACCACGTCGAGGCCCAAGACCTCTGTCTCCTGGCTGATGGAGACCAAGGTGTGGGTACCCATCAATGTGTCGACGATGGTCCGGCGTAGTTGTTGTGGTTGGAGCCCGAGCGAAAGGGACAGGTTAGCCTGGGGATCCAGGTCGATGACCAGAACGGTGCGGCCCATTTCGGCCAAGGCCGCCCCCAACGAAAGACAGGTCGTAGTCTTGGCAACCCCACCCTTTTGATTGCTGATGGCCACCGTAATGCTCATGCTTTGTCTCTTCCCATGCGCATGGCGAATCTTGGTAGAGGCTGGTTCATCAGATCGTACGAGAATTCACTAGGGCGCCGATGTCTGGCTCCCAGGGAAGCCCTCGGCGCTTGGAGCTGTGGCATGGGCATCGCTTTGGTATCGCTCCCAATCAGTTTCGGTCCCCAAGCGAACGTAGGCTCGCGGGGCGCCCAGCGCTTTGGCCAACTCTGCGACCGTGTCTTGTAGCATACTTTCGATATCCAGGTTGCTGCGCATGCGCTCGGTGATCTGGCGGATGGCCTCTTCGTGCGAAGCGCGGCGCTGGGTCTCCTGGTAGAGGCGGGCGCTCTCCAGCGCCTCACCCATCTGGTCGGCGATCGCTTCTAATAGGAGTACCTCTTCCTCGGCCCACTGTCCCGCTGTCTGCGGTTTGTAGGTGTCCAACACGCCGATCACCTGCCCGCGGACTGTGATGGGTATGGCCAGCGGCTGTCGGCCGCCGTCTGAACCGTTGTGGTGCACTGTCTGGCCGGTCTGCACCGCTTGCTCCATCTCTGGCAGCCAGACATCCCCCGCTGGTGCAAGCCCCTGGGCATCGCTTCGGAACCCCATGTCGGCTTGGCTCCGGAGTATCTCCTGCCAGGCCTCGCGGCTGATCTGGCCATAAGCGCGTTGAATGGCCAGCAATACCTGCTGGCGGTCTTCGAATAGGTATGCGTTGTCGAGGGCCACTGCTACCTGATCGGCCATGGTCTGCAGGACGATGATGGTGTCGCTGTCAAAGGCGCCTGGTTCGGTATGTTGCACGGTCAGTGCGCCCAGCACTTGCCCCCGCGAGCGCAGCGGTAGGGCCGCCTCGGAGCGGGTATCGGGTAGCTCGGGTGTGGCCAGCCGCACGGCATCCTCGCCTGCCTCCAGGGCGATGCGTGGCGCGGCGTGGGCGATGCTCCAGCCCACCATGCCTTCGCCGATGCGGTGCCGGTGATCGCGAGCCAGCATTCTCCGGCCCGCTTCGCCCGTGCCGGCGCGCAATACGGCCCACTCCCGGCTGCCATCGACTAGGAACAGTCCAACGTAGTAGAGATCAAACTGCTCCTGAATCAGATCGACGACTTGCTGGATGAGTGTGTCTGCGTCGAGAAACGTCGCCGCGGTGCGTCCCACCTGGGCTGATGCGCCCAGATATCGCGAGCGGCGCTCCAACTGCTGGGTGCGCTCTGCCACGCGCTTCTCCAGTTTGCCGATCAAGCCCCGCAGTTGGGTGGTCATGGCATTGAATGCCGCCGCCACCGTTCCGATCTCGTCTTCCCGCTCTACCTGGGCAACCCGATCCAGATCGCCGGAGGCAATCTGGATCGCCGTCTCCGCCAGATCTGCTAGAGGTCGCCCAATGGTGCGGGTCACATAGAGGGCTGTGAGCACGGCCACCAGCAGGCCCAGCAATCCTGCGCCAACCGCTGTGAGCAACGTGGTCAGGATCGGGCCAAAGGCCTCAAGTTGCCGCTGTTCCACCGCGAGCGCGGCTGCAAGCTCCGGCGACCAACGGTAGGCGCCAACGACGGCGATGCCCTCATAGTTCTGGAACAGGCCGGCGGAACTGGTCCGTCCGGCAACCGCCGCTTCGATCCCCTCACTGGTCACCCACACATTCACCTTGCCGCCCCGGGTAGGGGTCAGTAGCGTCTGGTTGTGCCCTACCAGGTAGGTCTCTTCCGTCCTCCCCAGTCCGCCTCCTTGTGACACGACCTCATTCAATTTGTCCAGACTGGCGCTCCCGGCTAGTACGCCCAGCGGCTGCCACTCTTCATCGAGGATCGGGTGCGACGCGTAGAGGTAGGTCCGTGCATC
>JASFOV010000571.1:0-3353 GCA_050116355.1 Anaerolineae bacterium | reverse complement strand
CGGCGCCCGTGGCCGACGTGCTGCCGCCGGTGTAGCGCAGTACGACGCTCGATTGGGCTGTGGCGTCCAGCAGATCGGGATAGCCGACGTCGTAGCTGCCCAAGGTGCTGTCGTCAAAACGGCCGGCCAGCCCGTCAAAGATGCCGCCGGGCACCCCGGCGAAGGTGTAGGTGCCGGCGTCGTCACCCTGGTACGCTGCCTGCAGATAGTCGCTATAGAAGGCCGGATCGCGACCGTCGCCCACGAGATCCCAGCCAATCTCAGCACCTGAGATGAGCAATCCACCGCCGGCCTGCAGGTAGGCGGCCAAGGCCGCCCGCTCGCCATCGCTGAGAGAGGCGTCGGCTGCCGCGTCCTCCCCGCTGAACCAGTCAACGAGCTGGTAGCTGCTCAGCAGAAGATCGCCGGCCTCCACCGCCTCGTTCACTGCACCATCAAAGGCCAGGCTGCAGGTGGCCAGCGCGCTGCCGTGCTCGACGGCATAGTCGTAGCGGTTCATCCGTTCCAAAAACATACGCTGGGCGGTGCCCAGGGCGCTGCTCTCCCATTGGGGGATCAGGGCTGCGGAATCGAGGCGATCGGAGCCATCCACGATCAGCGCCGGTGCTGAGCCTCCGGGGATGGGCGTCCGCACGGCGACGACCGGCGAGGGGAACGATTCACCGCCCTGGTTGGTGGCTGTCACGCGAAAGAAATGCAGGCTTCTGGGCTCCAGGCCGGTAAGCACGAGGCTGGTCTCTGTCGTTTCGATGGCGTCGCTGAAACCGCGGCCGTCGGCGCTATGGTAGACCCGGTAGCCGGTGGCCGCGTCGCCGACCACGCCGTCACAGCAGGCCGGCGGGGCCCATTGAAGCGTAATCTCGCCTGGGGCGCTGTTGCGAGCCACCAGGCGTTGGGGCGGCTCGGGGAGCAGGTGCGCGGCCGTGCCCTGTCGCTGGGCATGGTACTTGACGATGCCTTGGTACACGGCGCGGGCGGCCAACTGGCGGAAGGAGGGTTCCAGCAGGGCTTGGGCGTCGGCACTGTCGTGGAAGGCCACCTCCAGCAGGACGCCGGGGATGATCTCCAGGTCGCGCAACTCGCCCAAGTCGGCGGACTTCTGACCACGATTGGTCCAGGACGGGTCCCAGGCGGCGCGGATATCGGCGATCAGCTCGGCGTGGACGTGGTCCTGCAATTGTACGCTGCCAGTCGTAGGCTCGGTACTGTGGATGTAGCTTTCGGTGCCGACGATTTCGCCGTTGTAGCCATTAGTGTGCCACGAGATGTAGACGGCGTTCTCGGCCTCACCGGGATAGCCCTTGGCGCTCTCCCACTCGGCATAGCGCGGGCGGGCGGTGACGTCGCTTTCGTACACCTCCGGGGGCGCACCCTGGTAGCGGGCCCAATACTTGGCGGCTTCCTCCCAGCGCGGCTCGCCGCTGGTGCCGCCCGGTTCGGCAACGCTGCCCAGGCCACTGCCGAAGCGCACCGCATCGGCGACCACGGCTTGACCCGGATCGCTGGACTCGCAGAGCAAGGTGACGTGCCCGGCCGTTCCCGCCTCAAAGTAATACTCGCCCAGGTAGCGCCAGGTTTGGCCATGGACCTCTTGTGAAAGGCTCACGGTGGTCAGCCCGCCGGCATGGTGCACCTGATAGCGGGCATCGGTGGTGCGGTTGTCACCGTGGCGGTACCAGACCCAGACCGGGTACCAGCCCGCGGCGGGCAGATCCGGCGTCCAGGTTGCGGTTGACAACAAGGTTGTCATCGACGTGTCATAGCGGTAGGTACCGCCCTGATAGCCGGTGGTGCTGCCGGTGAGCCAGGAACCGGTCTCGACGTAGGCCGGTGGGCCTTGGTCATTGTCGACGATGATCTCGTGGGGGCTCATGCCCCGTTCGCGGACCAGCTGGACATCGGCGCCGGCGTTCCACAGGTAGCGGGCTAGGTAGTAATTGACGGCTTCCGCGTTGGAAAAGTCCTCAACCAGCCCATAGTGATTGCCGCGCTGGGTGCGCCAGCTGTTCAGGGTGCTGCTCCAGTACCAGCCATGACCGGCGCTGAGCCAGACCGTCTTGCCCGACAGGGCGCCGCTGGGTTGGCCCTGTCCCCAGGCGGGCGGCTGACCAACACGTTCCAGTTCCTCGCCGGTCACGACGTCCTGGTTGGCCGGGACCCCAGGCGCCGGCACCGACACCGCTGGCAGGAAATCGGAGAGGGGAACGAACTCGCCCCGCTCGTCCTCGGCCCGGATCACAAAGTGGTTGAGGGCCAGGGGATAGAGGGTTTTGACCACCTGTTCGACAATGGCATCGCTGAGGTGGGCGTCCAGTTCGTATTGCAGGAAGGCGAGGGGGATGCGCAGATCTACGGTCGCACGGTCGGCTGCAACCGTTACGCCGGCCAACTCACTGCCGGGCGGCAATCCGGAGATCAGGCCACTGTCCCGCTCTTGGGCGCCAGGCCCGGCCAGCAACGCCCGGAGCAACTGTTGGGCATCCTGTTGGGGTGCGCCGCTCAGGGCGCCGGGGCGGGCGACGGCGACGGGATCGCCGTTGCGATAGAAACAGATCTCGAGCCCGGCCGGGTCGCCAGCCCGCGATGCGGCCGCTGGCTGCGATGGAGCCGGCTGTGGTTGCTGGGCAGCCGCCGGCGCAGCCGGCAGCCAGAGGGCCGCGGCCAACGCCGACAGGAATACCAGACCCAGGGTCGTTGCCTTCATGCTCTACTCCATCGCCGTCACGCCGCCGCCCATGGCAGCGCAACCGGTTGTACGCCCGTCCAGTGTATCCCATTTGGCCGTGTTTGTCCATGACCCGCTGGGCCTATGCCGTGTGGCGCGCCAGGCGCGAGCAATTGGAGACTGCAACAGCCGCAGGTCTGTGTTCGGCCATGATGATAAACAGAAACAGCCGGACCGAGAGGTCCGGCTGTCGGGATCTGCCGTTTGGTGGCTAGTTCTGTTGGAACACGAAGCGCACAACCTGGATGCCGCCAGAGCCTGGATTGCAGGGCTCGTGCACGGTCTGGGCGGTCATTTTGTTGGAAAGGCAGTCCCAGCTGCCTTGTTCGGGCACCACGCACACGTACCAGACGCCGGGCTTGGCATAGTTGTCGATGGTGCCATCCCAATTCTTCTCGTCGCCTTCGCCCGCATAGCCCTTGTCCACCGTCCAGGAAGACTTGGCCCAAGCGCCATCCCAGCCATCGGCCCAGTAGTGGATCCAGATGTCGCCGGCCACGCCGCCGTTGCTGGCTAAGGTGAGACCCATGACCTGGGTCAAGCCACAGTTGGAGAAGGTCCCGCCTACCTCGCCGCGCCAGGCGAACTGCGGCGCGGGCGTGGGTGGCGGTGGCGCGTTGGTAGCCGT